>DASZKB010000001.1:0-7933 GCA_035947475.1 Gaiellaceae bacterium
GGGAAGCGCGGGGTCGGCTACGACATCGACGCGCTCATCGGAGAGATCCGCAAGATCCTGCGGACGCAGGGCCAGCACAACATCGCGCTCTTCGGCGCCGGGCGCCTGGGGCAGGCGATCGCGAGCTCGACCATCTTCGCCGACCACGGCTTCAACATCGCCGCCGCCTTCGACGTCGACGACGGGAAGATCGGCGGGCCTATCGGCCACACGACCGTGAGCGACTACCGGCGGCTACGGGACACGATTCGCGAGAAGAACATCATCGTCGCGGTCCTCGCCGTCCCGCCCGCCGCCGCTCAGGAAGTCGCCGACGACGTCGTTCACGCGGGCGTGAAGATCATCTTCAACTACACCGAGGCGCTTCTCCACGTCCCGAGCGACGTGACGGTTCACACGACGAGCCCGGCCGTCGAGCTCCTCTACGCGCTCTACTTCTACCTGACGTAGACGGCGACGTCCCCGCGCGCGAAGCGCCCGGTGAGGAGGCGCTGGACCGCCGCCCGCCGCCTCGTGCGCACCTCGACCGAGCGGCCGACGGCGCGGGCGTCGTACCCCTGCGCCCGGAGGAAGTTGGCGACCTGCGCCGGCGGCGCGGCGACCCGCGCGACCGGCGGCGCCCCGCTCAGGGCGGCCTCGGGCGCCGCCCTGTGGTCGCCGCGATCGGTCTCCTCGCCCCTCTGCGAGCGCGCCCGTTCGTCCGCACGGCCGGTCTCACGCGTCTGCGTGGGCGCCCGCTCGGCCGCCCGCTCCGCCTCCCCGCCGACGGTCGGCCCGTTCTCCTGCGCAGCCACGACTGCGAGAACCGCGGCCACCGCCACCAAGGCGCCCACGAGAGCGAGCAGCCGCCGCGGTCGCGCGGCGGCCGGGCGGCCGCGGGCCGGGAGCCCGGCGATGAGGCGACTCCGCCGCTCGGCCGGAAGGTGGAGGAAAGGCGCCGCGCGCAGCGCATCGCGAGCCGCCGTGAGGTCGCGGACCTGGCTCGCGCAGGTCGCGCACGTCCGCATGTGAGCGGCGATCTCGCCGGCGCGCGCGGAGTCGAGCTCCTCGTCGACGTACGCGAGCAGCTCGACGTCTTCGGGGTGCGATCCCGCCATCACCGCTTCGACTCCCTCTCCGCCGCGTTCGTTCCCAAGAGGCGCGCGAGCTCCGTCCGCCCGCGGAAGAGGCGCGATTTCACCGTGCCCTCGGCCACGCCCGTGATCTCGGCGATCTCGGCGTACGAGCAGCCCAGGACGTCGTAGAGGACGACGGCGGTCCGGTACGAGTCGTCGAGCGCGTCGAGCGCTCGCTGGAGGTCGCTCGAGAGCTCGCGCGCGAGGAACGGATCGGTTGGATCCGCATGCGCCGCCATGTCGTCGACCGGCTCGGGACGGCGCTTGGCGCGCTGGTCGTGCGCCGCGTTGACGGCGATCCGGAAAAGCCACGTCGAGAAGCGCGAGCCGTGCCGAAAGTCGGGCAGCGCGAGCCACGCGCGCAGGAACGCCTCCTGCACGGCGTCGGCCGCCTCGTCGGGCGAGCCGATCACGCGGGCGGCCAGCGTGAAGAGCCGGTGCTGGTGGCGCTCGACGAGCTGCTCGAAGGCCCACCGGTCGCCGCGCTGCGCCCGCCGGACGAGCGGTCCGTCAGGATCCGGGGCGCGTTGAAGATCCTTCTCTGGCACGGCTATCTCCTCGGCGGCACCGGCTCGAACGTCTACACGCGCTCGCTCGCCCGCGCCTGGAGCCGCCTCGGCCACGACGTGACGGTGTTCTGCCAGGAGCCTCACCCCGAGCGCTTCGACGTCGGGGGCGCCAAGGTCGTTCGCCCCGAGACCGGACGTTTCCTGCCGGTGTTCGTGCTCGACCGCTACGAGGACCTGGAGCCACGCTACCTCCAGGATCTGACGCGGGACGAGCGCGAACGGTTCGTCGAGAGAAACGCGGCGGCCGTGCGCGAGCATCTCCCCGCCGACTACCTGCTCACGAATCACGTTCTCCTCGGCGCGCCCGTCGGCGCCGCCACAGGCGCGCCGTTCGCCGTGAAGGCGCACGGGTCCGAGCTCGAGTTCTCGATGCGCCGAAACGCCGACCTGGCTGCCTGGGCGCGGGACACACTCGCCCGGGCGAGAGACGTCATCGTCGGATCCGATCACATCCGGCGCGTTCTCGAGGAGGTGGTCGGCGCGGGCGATTACCTGGAGCGGGTCCGCCTTGCGCCGCCAGGCGTGGACGTCGAGGAGTTCCGCCCGGAGGCGCGCGAGGACGCGCTCGAGAACCTGCTTCGCGAAGCGGAGCGCGACCCACCCAACCCGGGGCGCCGGTTCGAGCGCCTCCCGGACGAGGGCAACCGCGAGCGGCTCGAGGCCTTCCTGGGCCGCGACGGGCGAACCGTCGTCTACGTGGGCAAGCTGAGCGCCGAGAAGGGCGTCAGCCTGCTCCTCGAGGCGCTCCGGCCGATCGACGCCCGCGCCGTCGTCGCCGGCTTCGGGCCTGCGCGCGAGGAGCTCGAGGCGGCCGCCGACGAGCGCGTCCTCTTCACCGGCCCGCTCGAGCACCGCCACCTGGCGCACCTCCTTCCGCTCGCCGACGTCAGCGTGACGCCTTCAGTCTTCCCCGAGGCGTTCGGGATGGTGGCCGCCGAGGCCGCCGCTTGTGGGTCGCCACCGCTCGTCGCGCGCCACTCTGGCCTCGCCACCGTCGCAGCGGGGCTCGAGGCCGAGTACCCGTCGAGATACCGCGAGCTCGCGAGCTTCAGAACCGGCGACGCGGGGGACCTGACCGCGAAGATGGAAGCGATCCTCTCCCTGCCGCGAGACGACTGGTGGGCGCTCTCCGAGGCCGCGCGCCGGGCGGCGGTCGCGAACTGGAGCTGGGAGCGGATCGCCACTCTGCTACTTTCATTTCGATAGTGGGGGACGCACAGCGCCTGGGGTCTGAGGAGCAGCTTCGTTTCGCGCGCGACGCATACGCGAGCGGGCGGGACTTCACCCTCGCGGTAGAGGAGGAGTTCGCCCTTCTCGACCCGGACACGTTCGACCTGACGAGCCGGTTCGAGGACCTCTTCGCCGCCGCGAACGGAACCGAGCTAGAGGGCCACCTCGTCGGCGAGCTCATATCGTCCGAGGTCGAGATCCAGACGGGTAGCTGCGAGACCTTCGCCGAGGCGGCCGCCACCATGGAGGCGCGACGAGGCCAGCTGCTCGAGCTCGCCGCGCGCCTCGACGTCGCGCTCTCCGCGACAGGGACGCATCCGTGGAGCCCCTGGCACGAGCAAACGATCATCGACACGCCGCACTACCGCGGCGTCGACGAGGCGCTCCGGTACGTCGCGTGGCGGAACAACACCTTCGGTCTGCACGTGCACGTCGGCATCCGGGGCGCGGATCGCGCCATCGCCGTCTGCAACGCGCTTCGGAACTACCTCCCGGAGCTGCTCGCGCTCTCGGCGAGCTCGCCGTTTCTCGAGGGCCTCTACACGCACCTCCACTCGACCCGGTCGCAGATCTTCACGCGGATGTTTCCGCGCTGCGGCGTCCCCGACGCCTACGACGGCTGGTCTGACTACGAGCGCTACGTCCGCTTTCTCTACGACACGGGGTCGATCGCGGAGCACACGCAGATCTGGTGGAGCGTGCGGCCGCATCTCGCCTACCCGACGGTCGAGATCCGGATATGCGACGGGCAGCCGAACCTCGCGGAGGCTCAGGCGCTCGTCGCGGTTCTCTATTCGCTGGCCGCGCGCATCGCTCGCGCCGTGGACGAGGGCGAGCCTCTGCCGTCGCACCCGCATCGACTCATCGAGGAGAACCTCTGGCGGGCGATTCGCTACGGCTTGGCCGGAGACCTGATCGACCTGAGCACCGGCCAGGTCCGGTCGGCCCGCGCTGCCCTCGAGGACCTGGTCGAGTGGGTTCTTCCCGTCGCCGAGGAGCTTGGCGCCGCCTCAGCTCTCGCCGTCCCGGCGCAGAATGCGGCGCAGCGTCAGGGTGCCCGCTTCAAGGCCGGCGAGACGCTCGCGGAGATCTACGCCGACGAGGTGCTCGAGGCCGTCCGTGTCTGAGCGCGGGCCGGTCGAAGACGAGGAGCGACTCGCCCAGGAGCTCGCGGAGGAGCTCCGCCGGCTCAAGATCGAAGACGTCCTCATCCAGACGCTCGTCACCGTCTCGTCGATCGGGTACCGGCGTCTCGGGCTGACCGAAGAGTCGCGTGAGGAGCAGGACCTCGAGCAGGCTCGGCTCGCGATCGAGACGATGCGCGCGCTCACGCCTGTGCTCGAGAAGTTCGTCCCGCCGGAGCTCATTCGCGACTTCAACCAGTCGGTCGCGAACCTCCAGCTCGCCTACGCGCAGGCGACGCGGCAAGGCGGGACGCCTTCCGGCGAACCTACGGGTTCGTGACGGAGATCCCCCTGTCGCCGCCCGGACGCAGGTAGGCGAGCACCGCGAGAACGCGCCGGTGGCCTTCGGGCGTCGGCGCGAGCTTCAGCTTTTGGAAGATGCGGTTGACGTGCGTCTCGACGGTCTTCGGGCTCAGGTAGAGCTTCGTGGAGATCGCCTGATTCGAATGACCGACGGCGATGAGCGCGAGCACGTCTCGCTCGCGCGGGGTGAGCGCGTCGAGCGGATCGCGCGCCTTCTCGCGCGCGACGAGCTCGGCGACGACGTCGGCGTCGATGGCCGATCCTCCGCGCCCCACCCGGCGGACCGCGTCGACGAAGTCGTCGACGTCGAGCACGCGATCCTTGAGGAGATACCCGAAGCCGCCCCGCTTCTCGCTCACGAGCCGGAGCGCGCGGGGGCTGTCGAGCACCTGGGAAAGGACAAGGACTCCGACGCCCGGGTGCTTCGCCCGGATCTCCTGCGCGGCACGGGTGCCCTCGTCGGTGTGCGTCGGAGGCATCCGAACGTCGACGATCGCGACGTCCGGCGCGAGGCGGTCGACGGCCTCGTGCAGCGCATCCGCGTCGCCGACCTGCGCGACGACGTCGAAGCCCGCGTCGGCGAGCACCCGCGACAGGCCCTCGCGGAGGAGGACCGAGTCGTCCGCGATCACGACGCGCACGGGATCTCCCCGACGAGACGGGTGCCACCTTCGGGCGGGCTCTCCACCGAGAGGCGGCCGCCGTGGGCCTCGACCCGGTCCGCGAGGCCGCGCAGCCCGCTTCCGCTCGCGACCTGGGCGCCGCCGACCCCGTCGTCTGCCACCTCGACGACGAGGCGGCCGTTGTCCCGCTCCGCCCGGATCGTCACCGCGCTCGCATGCGAGTAACGCACCGCGTTCGTCACGCCTTCGCAGGCGACGAAGTAGGCGGCTGCCTCGACGTCGGGCGCGAGTCGCCCGGGCGGCGCGGCGGTGATGGTGACGGGCAGCGGAGTGCGGCTCGCGAGCGACTCGAGCGCCGCTCCGAGGCCCTCCTCGGTGAGGATCGCGGGGTGGACGCCGCGGGCGAGCTCGCGGAGCTCGTGAATCGCGGCTTGGAGCTCCTGGACCGCCGTCGCGAGTAGCCGCGCGGCCTCGGGATCGAGCGCCCGGTTCTGCTCGACGAGCTTGAGCGTGAGCCCGAGCGCGACGAGGCGCTGCTGGGCGCCGTCGTGGAGGTCCCGCTCGATTCGACGGCGCTCCGCGTCCGCCGTCGCGACGATGCGCGCCCTCGATCTCCGCACCTCCACGAGCTGAGCGCGGAGCTGGGCGTGAAGCCGCTCGTTCTCGAGGGCGAGCTTCGCGGCCGCGCCCGCCGCTGCGACGAGCCCCGGATCCTCGAGGAGGATCGGGTCGTGGATCAGCGCGGCGAGCGGCTCACCGTCGCTCTCGAGAGCGGTGACCGCCTGGTCGCTCGTGTCCGCGGGGAGCGAGACCGGCTCACCCGCCGCGTCGACGTACGCCACGCGCTCGGGGAGCCAGAAGGCGACCCGGAGGGTCGGATCGCCGAGCGCGCGCGCCAGGGCGCCGTGCACGCCATGTGGCGGCTTGCCCTCGAGCTCGAGGACGAGGTCGCCGACCGCAGCGTGCGCCAGACGCTCGCGCAGGACGCCGGCGAGGAGAGCGATCGGGATCGCGAACTGGAGTAGAGCCCGAAAGACGGTGTGCAGCTGCGACTCCGTGTACGCCCGGACGTTGAGGGCGGTGGTGGCGATCACGTCGACGGCCAGGACCAGCGCGATCGCGAAGACGGGTGCGGCCATGCGGCGCGTGCGCGGGGTCGCGCGGACGAGTCGCCGGGCGAGGAGAACGACGAAGGTGACCGCGAGGGCGAGGTAGACGAGGGTGTCCAGGCTTCCGCGCGCCAGCTCGACGGCGGTCGCGTTGCCCTCGACGAGGAGGAGGCTCGCCGGGCACTCGCCGCGCGAGGGGTCGCACCCGAGCGGCGTCCGCTCGTCGTAGAGGGACGGCTCGTAGAAGAGGAGCGCCGCGAGCGGAAACGCGAGGACGAGCGTGTAGGTCGCTCCCATGTACCACCGCTCGAGGCGGCCCGCGAGGTGCCCCGCCGGGTAGCCCAGGATGAGGTGGGCGAGGATGGCGAGCGGGACGAGGCTGAGGAGGAAGCCGACGGTGAAGCCGAGCGACGAGTCGTCGAAGACGAAGTTCCGGAAGACGATGGTCAGCCCGAACAGGGTCATGAGGAGGCCCGTCCGGCTCTGCGGCCGCTTCCACCAGGCGAGGAGCCCGGCACCGACATAGAGCCAGCCGAGGGCGACCGCCAGGGCGGCCTCGGGCGCGGTCTGCGGAATCGCGCCGTTCACACCCGCGCTGTAGCTCAAGACCCCGAGCGCCACTGCGGCGGGTATGGCGCCAAGTCGAAGCGCGCTCATCGTGAGATGGCAACACCCCCGAGGTCGAGCAGGACCGGTGCCGAGCCCCCGAAGGCCGCGTGGTCCTGGACGATCACCGTCACGGCCGCGTCAATCGTCGCACAGATCACGAACACGTACCACCGGCGCCGCTCCGCGCGCCTGTGGAAAACCGGGGATAACCCTGACGCCGAATCGGGGGAGACCCCGATGGCGGCGGCGACGGCTCTCTCTACGATCGGCGCACACGTCCGAGCCGCCGGGTGCGGCGCGGCGTAGAGGGCGATCTATCGTCCGCGGGTCGAGGGCGACCGCGGGCGACCGGGCCGGGCGCGCGGGGTTCGAGCGCCCGGCCTTTTTCTGGGCGCCGTCTCGCAGCGTCTCGGGCGACGCGTGCCAGGTGTGATAGAACTCCCGCCCGGCGGATCCGCTCGTAGTAAGGATTCGGCAGTCTCGAGCGGGTTCCCGCCGCTCACTTTGTGAAACGGATCGAGCCGGAGTAATGACCGACTTCTTCCAGGACCACAGCGTTCTCTTCGCGCTCGTCACCGCGGCGGTCGGGATCGCGGCCGGAGTCGCGTACACCGCGTGGCTGCTTCGGCTGCCGGCCGGGAACGAGCGCATGCAGGAGATCGCGCACGCGGTGCAGGAAGGCGCGTCGGCATACCTGCGCCGCCAGTACCTGACGATCGCAGGCGTCGCGGTCGTTCTCTTTCTCGTCATCGGGCTCTGGGACGATCTTGGGTGGGGGACGGCCGTCGGGTTCCTGATCGGCGCCGTTTTCTCCGCGGCGGCTGGGTTCATAGGCATGAACGTCGCGGTGCGTGCCAACGTGCGGACGGCCGAGGCGGCGCGGCATGGCGTCGGCCCGGCGCTTCGCGTGGCCTTCCGCGCCGGCTCGGTGACCGGCCTTCTCGTGGTCGGGCTCGGCCTGCTCGGCGTCGCGGGCTACTACGGGATCCTGACGACCTGGTTCGACCGCTCCGAGGGTCGCGCCGTCGAGGAGCTCATCGGGCTCGCGTTCGGAGGGTCGCTGATCTCCGTGTTCGCGCGCCTGGGCGGCGGGATCTACACGAAGGCGGCAGACGTGGGCGCCGACCTCGTCGGCAAGGTCGAGGCCGGGATCCCGGAGGACGACCCGCGAAATCCCGCGGTCATCGCCGA
>DASZKB010000002.1:0-3772 GCA_035947475.1 Gaiellaceae bacterium
CTTGTGGAGGACGGGCTCGCCGCCGTGGATCCCGTTCACGTCGACGGCCGCGTCGGCGAAGGTGCGGCGGTAGAACTCGTCGGCCGCCGCCGCATCCTTCGGCCGCGCCCCCTGCTCCGCGAGCACGTCCGAGCCCGGGTCGAGCTCGCGCCACGCGGCCAGCTCCTCCTCGGTGGGCGACACGATCCCCGCGCGGAGCTCGTCGGGCAACGCCGTGACGGCGGCGAGCGAGGCCGTGAGCGCGTGGATCGCGTTCAGCGCGGCGCCGCCGTAGAGGCCCGAGTGGAGGTCGCGCTCGCCGGTGCGGGCGCGCACGTGGAAGTAGATGAGGCCGCGCGTGCCGACCTCGAAGGCGGGCAGGTCGATCCGCGGCATGGGGCCGTCGAAGATCAGGCACGCGTCCGCTCCGCGCTCGTCCTCGCGCAGGAACTCGACCACCGACTCGCCGCCGCTCTCCTCCTCGCCGTCGCACACGACGCGCACGTTGACCGGAAGCTCGCCCTCGCGCGCGAGGAGCTCGGCGGCCTTGAGGAGGAGGTAGAGGTTGCCCTTGTCGTCGGCCGCCCCGCGCCCGTAGATCCAGCCGTCTCGCACCTCCGGCTCGAAGGGCGGCGATTGCCACGCGTCGAGCGGCGCCGGCGGCTGGACGTCGAAATGGCCGTAGAGGATGACGGTGGGCGCCTGCACGCCGCCGTTCGTCGCCCGGATATCGCCCACCGCAAGCGGGTGGCGCTCGCCCGGGACGACGTCACACTCGCCTCCCGCCGTCCGGACGAACTCGCAGACCCACTCGCCGGCCCGCCGGACGTCGTCGGCGTGCGCCGGGTCGGCGCTCACGCTCGGAATCCGGAGAAACTCGAAGAGCTCCTCTAGCCAGACGGCGTCGGGCTCGGCCACGACGCGGGAGTCTAGTGAGGTGACGGAGCGGCTACGCCACTTCGCGGAGCTTCTGCGCCTCCGCGAGGGCCTGGAGCTTCTTCAGGCTGTGGTTCTCGATCTGGCGGACGCGCTCGCGCGTGATGTTGAAGATGCGCCCCACCTCGTCGAGCGTCCGCGGCTGCTGGCCGTCGAGCCCGTAGCGCATCTCGAGAACGCGCCGCTCGCGGTATGAGAGCGTCGCGAGCACCTGCTTCAACGTCTCGTTACGCATCGTCACGCTCGCCTCCTCGTCGGGGAGCGGCGCGGTCTCGTCGGCGATGAAGTGGCCGAACTCGGACTCCTCCTCGTCGCCGACCGGCTTCTCGAGCGAGACGAGCGCCTGCGCGTTCCGCTGGATCTGCTCGACCTCCTCGAGCTCCATCTCGAGCTCCGCCGCCACCTCGGTCGGCAGCGGCTCCCGCCCAAGCTCCGCCAAGAGCTTCCGCTCGGCGCGGCCGATCTTGTTCAGCTTCTCGACCACGTGCACCGGCATGCGGATAGTGCGCCCCTTGTCCGCGAGCGCGCGTGCGACCGCCTGCCTGATCCACCACGTCGCGTAGGTCGAGAACTTGAAGCCCCGCCGGTGGTCGAACTTCTCGGCGGCGCGGACGAGCCCGATCGTCCCTTCCTGAATGAGGTCGAGGAACGGGAGCCCCTGGTTGCGATAGTTCTTCGAGATGGAGACGACGAGGCGGAGATTCGCCTCCACCATGTCCCGCTTCGCGTCGTCGTCGCCGCGCTCGATCCGCTTGGAGAGCTCGACCTCCTGCGCCGCCGTGAGGAGCGGGACTCGGCCGATGTCCTTGAGGAAAAGTTGGAGCGCATCCGTCGAGATCTCGCGCGAGTCGGGCTCGAGATCGAGGGACGCCTCGCGCTCGGCGCCCGCTTCGAGCACCTCGATATGGAGCTCCTCGAGCGCCTGGTAGAACTCGTCCAGCTCGACGGGCTCGATGTCGAGCTCATCGAGCGCAAGGGCGATCTCCTCATGCGTTAGGAAACCGGCCTCCTGGCCCTGTCGCACGAGCGCTTTCGCGTCCTCATGCTCGAGCATCGGGCTCTCCCCTCTCTCGCTTCTCCCTTGGTCCGCGCGCGGGACCACTTCCTACCGTAGAGGCGTTTCGCGACGCCTGCAACCGCGGATAGCGCTCCTTCCTGACGGCGCGACTTTCGCACGCGCGCCGGACGGAGCGCCATGGGCCGAGTGGCCTATTTTGCGCGCTTTCAGGACCTAACCGGCCGCAGGCGGCGAAGAAGGGACGCGGCCGCCTCCGCGTGCGGTGACGCCGGCCCCGCCTCCGCCGCGAGCCGGAGCTGCCGTCTCGCCGGCTCCACGTCGCGCAACCAGAGGAGCATGAGCCCGAGGTGGAAGCGGACGACGGGCGAGCGCGGGTGGGCGTTCGCGAGCGGCCCGAGCCGCGAGAACGCCTGCGAAGGATCGTCCTTGTCGAAGCGAGCGACGGCGGCGGCCGCCTCGGCCTCGATGTTGTTCGGCGCGACCTCCAGAGCGCGGTCGAACGCCGCGCGCGCCGAGACGGGACGCCCGGCGCGCTGGAGCGCGGTCCCGTACAGGATCCAGTCCGCGACGCCGCCCTCCTCGGCGCGCGCCGCGAGCGCGCCGAGCTGACGCGCGGGCGAGAGCCGGTCGAGCCGCGGAGCAGACCGGGTCGGGAGAAAGAACGGGCGCCCGGGCGGCATGGCGGGATGGAGCAGGTCTTCGGCGGTGAGCGCGGCCGGCGAGTCAGGATCGCGTCGCTCCGTCTCGCGCCACTGCGCCTCAGCGCCCTCCTGGTCGCCGGCGGCGAGGAGCGCCAGCCCGAGGTGGAGGCGGGCGACGCCGCTGTCGGGATGGCGCTCGACGATCCTGCCCAACTCATCGATGGTTCCGTTCGGCCAAGCGGAGATCGCCGCCCCGACGGCGGCCTCGACCGAGTCGGGGTCACTGCGGAGAACGGCTTCGAACCGCCGCCGGGCCGCCGCCCGATCGCCCCGGTCGTACGAGGCCTCCGCGGCGCGAAGCACCCGCGCCTGTCGGTCGGCGCGGACGAGGACGTCGAGCTCGAGCCCGGGCGGCCTGGACGCCGACATGCCGGGCTCGGTCCCGGTGGCGCTGTCGCCCTCGCCGCTCGAGCTCTGAAGGAGCGCGCCCGCGACCGCGAGCGCCGCGGCGGCCGCAGCCGCGACCGCGATGACCAGATAGACGCGCGCGCGACGGGACACGAAGCGAGCGTAGCGCCCACTTCGTTCGCGGCCGGCGAGGGTCTCGCGTTCTGGGGCGCCGCTCGCAAAGAAGCCAAGCGAGCGGGCGCGAGACAGTACGAAGGGGTACGGCGAGCCCCCGCGAGCGCAGGATCGCGCCGCGAGCGGCGTCAGGCGCGGGCGGAGCCGGGCTTCGCCCGGCCGGAGCCGCGCCGTCCAGAACGGCGAGATTGCTACACTTCTTGAAGCAAATGGCGGGGTCGTACAGGGAGCTGCTCGCACAGGTCAAGCGCGAAATCGAGGAGATCGATCCGCGGTCGGCCGGCGCCCTTCTCGAGGGTGGCGAGGCGGTCGCGGTCGACGTGCGCGAGCAGAACGAATGGGACGAAGGGCACCTCCCCGGCGCCGTCCACGTCCCCCGCGGGTTCCTGGAGCAGCGGATCGAGCAGGCCGCCCCGGACCGACACCAGCCGGTCGTTCTCTACTGCGCCGGCGGAGCTCGCTCGGCTCTCGCCGCGAAGACGCTCGAGGAGCTCGGGTACGAGGACGTGCGCTCCCTGATCGGGGGCTTCACCGACTGGAAGCGCAGCGGCTTCCCGACGCAGCTCCCCAAGGGCCTCGACGCCGACAAGCGCCGCCGCTACTCGCGCCACCTGCT
>DASZKB010000003.1:0-1615 GCA_035947475.1 Gaiellaceae bacterium
GAGCTCGAGGGCGTGGCGATCCCCTGGCGCGAAGGCGAGCTCGTCGAGACGGGTGGCGACGCGGCGCTCGCGGTGGCCGACGGACGCTTCGCGCTCGCCGGCGCGGGCGAAGTGACGGTCGGCGAGTGGAGCGCGCCGCTCGCGCCGAAGCTTCGGCACACGACGCTCGTCGCGCACGACTTCAAGTCGCTGCCGCGCGACCTCTACCGCGCCGGCATCGAGCCGGCGGACGACACGCTCATCGCCGCGTACCTGCTCGAGCCGGGACGCCCCTCGTACCTCCTCGACGACCTTTCCGCCGAGTACGGCGTCGAGCTCCGTCCCGACCCGCCCGCCGAGGAGGAGACGGCCGCGCTCGTGCGCGGAGCGGCGGCGGCGCTACGGCTGGCCGGCCCGCTGCGGGCGCGGCTCGGCGAGCGCGAGCTCGAGACGCTCTACCGGGACGTCGAGCTTCCGCTCACGGCCGTGCTCGCCGCGATGGAGGACGCGGGCGTCAAGATCGACGCCTACCGGATGGGGGAGATCACGGCCCGGCTCGCCGACCGAGTGGAGGAGCTCGAGGCGCGGGCGCACGAGCTCGCCGGCGAGGAGTTCATGCTCGGCTCGACTCAGCAGGTCGGGCGGATCCTCTTCGAGAAGCTCGAGCTCTCGGCCGGCCGCAAGGGGAAGACGGGCTACTCGACGGACACGCGCGTCCTCCGCGCCATCCGCCACGAGCACCCGATCGTGGAGGTGGTCGAGGAGTGGCGCGAGTACTCGAAGCTCCTGAACACCTACCTCGGGCCGCTCCCGAGCCTGATCTCGACCGAGGACGGGCGCCTCCACACCACGTTCAACCAGGCGGTCGCGTCGACCGGGCGCCTCTCGACCACGAACCCGAACCTCCAGTCGATCCCCATCCGCACGGAGCTCGGCCGGGAGATCCGGACGGCGTTCATCGCCGAGCCGGGCTACAAGCTCCTCTCGGCCGACTACTCCCAGATCGAGCTGCGCATTCTGGCCCACGTCTCGGGCGAGCCGAAGCTCCGCGAGGCGTTCGCGCGCGGCGACGACATCCACACCGCCACGGCGGCCGAGGTCCTCGGCAAGGACCCGGCCACGCTCACGAAGGACGATCGAAACGTCGCCAAGATGATCAATTACGGGATCGTCTACGGGATCTCCGCCTTCGGCCTCTCCGAGAACCTCGGGATCGAGCGCGAGGAAGCGCAGACGTACATCGACGCGTACCTCGCCCGCTTTCCGCACGTTCAGGACTTCATCCAGCGGACGATCGAGCGCGCCGAGCGGGACGGCTACGCGAGGAGCCTCCTCGGCCGCCAGCGGCCCGTCCCCGAGCTCCGCGCCTCGAACCGCGCGACGCGGGGCCTCGGCGAGCGGTTCGCCGTCAACTTCGTGATGCAGGGCTCGAACGCGGACATCATCAAGGTGGCGATGGTGGCGATCCACCGTCGCCTGCGCGAGGAAGGCCGCGCCGCCCGCCTCGTCCTCCAGGTGCACGACGAGCTCCTCCTCGAGGTCCCCGAGCGCGAGATCGCGCCCGTGCGCGACCTCGTCCGCGCGGAGATGTGCGGCGCGTATCCGCTCGACCCCGCGCTCGCGGTGGACGTCGGGA
>DASZKB010000004.1:0-3363 GCA_035947475.1 Gaiellaceae bacterium
GTCGGATCGACGCCGTTCCGATGCGGAGACCCGGGCGCAGCTCCCCGGCGCCGCAGAGCGCATCCCGCGGGTCCTCACGCTCGAGATAGGCGCCGACCGACAGCCCCTCGGTGTCCGTGGAGGTCATGTCCTTGGCGGAGTGGACGGCGACGTCGATCCGGCCGGCGAGGAGCGCCTCCTCGATCTCCTTCACGAAGACGCCGCGCGCGCCGATCTCGCCGAACGGGCGCGAGCGGTCGCGGTCGCCGGCGGTCGTGATCGGGACGAGGGCGATGTCGAGCGACGGGTCGCCTTCCCGCAGCCGGTCGGCCGCACGCTGCGCCTGCATGAGGGCGAGCTTGCTGCCCCTCGAGCCGAGGCGGAGGAGCGGCACTACTGGGGTGCGCGCTTCGTGCGCACGAGCTCGGAGAGCTCTGAGACCTCGCGCGCGAGCCGCGAGAGCTTGAGCGAGTAGAGGACGACGTAAAGGAGCACGACCGCGAGCACGACGAGATACGCGCCCGTCACGTACTTCTCCTCGGTGGTCACGCGACCGCCTCCCGCAGGTCCCGAAGGGCCTGGTCGAGGCGCTTGCCGGTGAGCTCGTTCAGGTAGAGCGCGCCGGCGAGCGCGAGCGTCGCGGCGAGGCAGACGCAGAAGACGAAGAACATGCTGGCCGACATCTGCGGCCCCTCGCGCGTGAACACGGTCGGGTGGAGAAGCGTCCCGGCGAGGCGGATGGCGAGAAAGCTGACCGGGATGAGGACGACGCCGAAGAGCGCGTAGACGGCCGAGATGTTCGCGCGCCGGGGCCCCGGCTCGACCGAGTACCGGAGCATGAAGTAGGCCGAGTAGAAGAGGAAGAGGATCAGGAAGAGGACGAGCTGGCGCTCACCCCAGCTCCACCAGATCCCCCACGAGATCTTCGCCCAGATCGACCCCGTGAGGAGGGTGAGGACGCCGAAGATGACGCCCATGTGCACGGCCGTGTAGCTCTCGAGGTCGTAGCGCGCCTCCCTCGTCCAGAGGAGGCGGAGCGCCTTCCACGCGCCCCAGACGAAGCAGGCGTAGGCAGTCAGCGCGACCGGCACGTGGAGGTAGAAGATCTTCTGACTGAAGCCCTGGTCGGCGTCCTCCGGCACCCAATAGAAGGCGAGCGCAGTCCCCGCCACGAGGAGGAGCGCGGCCGCGGCGGCAAAGGCCGCGGCGCCGTTATTCCGTAACGACGTACTCAAAGCTCGCCCACGAAAGGATCGCAAACATGCCGTCGTAGAGGCCCAGGAAGGCGAGGTACCGCCCGGGGTCGTCCGCCACGGTCGCCCCGACGCCCCCGACGACGATCGGGATCGCGAGGGGCAGGAAGAGGACGGGGAGGAGAAGCTCGCGCGCCCGGCTCGCGGCGGCCATGGCGGCGAGAACGGTGCCGACTCCGGCGATTCCCAGGTTCGCGAGCGCGACGGCGGCGACCGTCTCCCACCCGACGGGGCGGAAGAAGAGCGCGAAGGCGGGCAGCGCGACGGCCTCGGCGAGCGCGAGGAAGACGACGATGCTCACCACCTTGCCGAGCCAGATCGCGCTGCGGTCGCACGGCGCGAGCACGAGCGCGTCGAGCAGGCGCTGCTCGCGCTCGGCCGCGAACGAGCGCGAGAGGCCGAGGAGCGCCGTGAACACGATCGCGATCCAGAGGAGCCCGGCGGCGGCCACATCGGACGAGCCCTCCGGGAGCGAGAAGTGGAAGACGACGAGGGCGGAGACGACGAAGAGGAGCATCGCGGGGAGCGTGTCGCGCGAGCGGAGCTCGAGGAGCACGTCCTTCCGGGCGAGCGCGGCGACGTCGGCGGCGTAGCGGCTCACGCGAGCGCGAGCGTCCCCGTCGCGAGGCCGGCCACGCGGTCGGGGTCGTGGGTTGCGATGACGAGCGTCCGCGTCGCACGGCCGCGGGCGAGCTCCTCGTCCACGACCTCGGCCCCCTCGTGGTCGAGGCCGGCGAACGGCTCGTCGAGGAGGAGGAGCGGCGGCTCGTGGAGGAGCGCGCGGCAGAGCGCGAGCCGCTGCGCGAGCCCGCGCGAGAGCTCGCCGACCCGCTCATGCCGCTTGTCCCAGAGCCGGAAGCGGCCGAGGAGCATCCCGATCCGCTCGTGGCGCTCGGGAACGCGATAGAGGCGCCCGTAGAGGTGGAGGTTCTCGAGCGCGGTGAGCTCGCGGTAGAGGAGGGGCTCGTGCGCGAGGTACCCGATCTCGCCTCGCTCGACCGCCACCTCGAGCTCGCCGCGCGTCGGCGCGAGGAGCCCGGCGCAGAGCGCGAGAAGCGTCGACTTCCCCGCCCCGTTCGGCCCCGTGACGACGAGGAATTCGCGCTCGGCGACGTCTACGTCGAGCCCCGTGAGGACGCGCGTCGCGCCGAAGCGCTTCTCGAGGCCGCGCGCGCGGATCACCGGTCGTCCACCTAGACGAGGACGTCCGCGAGGACGAACGCGAAGAGGGCGACCGAGATGACGCCGTTCATGGTGAAGAACGCGGTGTCGAGGCGCGTCCAGTCGGCGGCGGAGACGAGGGAGTGCTCGTAGAGGAGAAGCAGGGCGACCGCCGCCACGCCGAGCCAGTAGAGCGGGCCGACCGAGAGGCCTAGGCCGGCGAGCACGAGGAAAGCGATGGTCGCCGCGTGGCAGAGGCGCGCGCCCGCGAAGGTGGCGCGAACGCCGAACCGGGCGGGGAGCGAGTGAAGGCCCTGGCGGCGGTCGACCTCGAGGTCGAAGAGGGCGTACAGCATGTCGAAGCCGGCCACCCAGACCGCGACGGCGGCGCCCAGGGCCCACGCCTGCCAGGGGAGCGAGTTCGTCACCGCCGCCCACGCACCGACCGGCGCCAGGCCGTCGACCGCGCCGAGCCAGAGGTGCGAGAGCCACGTGGCGCGCTTCAAGTACGGGTAGACGACGAACGCGGCCACGGGGATCGGCCACAGGTAGCGCACGATCGGCGCGAGCTGGTAGACCGCGATCAGGAAGACGGCGAGCGAGGCCAGGGCGAAGACGGCGACCTGCCAGGGGACGAGAGCCCCGCGGGGCAGCTCGCGGCCCGCCGAACGGGGGTTCCGCGCGTCGATCGCCGCGTCGATCAGGCGGTTCAGCGCCATCGCAAGGCTCCGGGCGCCGACCATCGCGACCGTGATCCAGAGGAAGTCGCGGCCGCTCGGAAGCCCGTCGACCGCGAGGAACGCGCCGACGTAGGCGAACGGGAGCGCGAACACCGTGTGCTCGAACTTGACGCGCGAGACGAAGAGGCGGGGGTAGTGGAGGAGGGCTTCGGTCACGTCTGCCGGTGCATCGTAGTTGTCTCCCCGGACAACAGGCCGAGCGCGTGCGCGAGGGCGGGTCGCAGGACGGC
>DASZKB010000005.1:0-3764 GCA_035947475.1 Gaiellaceae bacterium
GGCGACGAGCAGGCGATCGTCGACATGCTGATCCCGCGGGCGCAGTCTCACATCGACGCGCAGCTTCGCGACAGCGACGCCCTCGACTCGAAGGCGCTCGGAGTCCTCGGCGTGACAGCCGCCACGATCGCGCTCATGGTCGCGGTTCGCAACGACGTTCACCGGACGTGGTGGATCCCGACCGCGGCGCTCGGCCTCGCCGGCCTCCTTTTCCTGGCCGCCGTCTGGCCGCGGACGTTCGACGTTGGCCCCGACCCGCGGCAGTTCTACGAGGCGATGGCTGCGCGCACGCGCCTCGACGCGAGCCGCCAGATGCTCGCCGAGCTTCTCGCGGCGATCGACCGAAACAACCGCCGTGTCCCGGACAAGAACCGTCTTTTCAAAGCCGGCTTTGCGCTCCTCATCCCGGCGCTCGTCGGATGTCTCGCGGCCGGCGTCGCCGGGTAGAGCTACCATGGGACCGATGCCCTCCAAAGAGAACCCTCGGCCGAACAACCCGCATCCGCCCGCACCGAAGCTGCCGCGCCCGGCGATACCGCACGTCTACGTCGAGAAGGGGCTTTGGACAGGCAAGGTCGAGACGCGCTAGACGGGCGCAAGCCAGCCCGGATCCACGCCTGAGTAGTGTGAGCGCCCGATGGGCGACGACGCGGACGCCGTCTCCAGAGCCGTCGACGACAGGGTCGACGAGCAGGCGTTTCTGGATGCCCTAGAAATCGCGGTCAGCGCACTCGAGCGCGCCGACGTGCCGTACATGGTGATCGGTGGTCTCGCCTCGGCGGTGTACGGCCGGCCGCGCTGGACGCACGACATCGACCTCTTCGTGAAGCCAGAGGACGCGCGCCGCGCGCTCCACGCGCTCGCCGACGCCGGCTTCGTCACGGAGGAGACGAACCCGCACTGGATCTTCAAGGCGTGGAGGGACGGCGCCGTCATCGATCTCATCTTCTGCGTCAAGGGCGACATCTACGTCGACGAGGAGATGCTCTCCCGGTCGCGCGTCGCGGAGATCAAGGGCCGGAGGGCACGGGTCCTCCCGCCCGAGGACCTCGTCGTCATCAAGGCGATCGTCCACGACGAGCCGTCGGCACGCCACTGGCACGACGCGCTCGGCGTGATCGCCGGCACGGAGCTGGACTGGGAGTACCTCCTGAGGCGTGCCCCCCGCGGCGCCCGGCGCGTCCTCAGCCTGCTCCTCTATGCGCAGGCGAGCGACCTCGTCGTGCCCGAGGGCGCCATCCGCGACCTCTTCGCGACGATCTACGGCTAAGCGGGCTCGCGTGGCGCTGGCCGTCCGCCCGCCCGTCCCGCCGATGCTCGCGCGGCTCGCGCGTGAGGTTCCGCGCGACGGCTTTCTCTACGAGCCGAAGTGGGACGGCTTTCGCGCGCTCGCCTTCCGCGACGGGCGCGAGATCGACATCCGGAGCCGGCACGGCCGCCCGCTTGCGCGGTACTTTCCCGAGCTCGTCGAGGCGTTGGTCGCGGCGCGCGAGGAGAGCTTCGTACTCGACGGTGAGATCGTGCTTCTCCAGCCGGACCGGTCGGACTTCCCGGCTCTCATGGCTCGCTTGCACCCAACTGCCTCACGGGTCGAGCGCCTGCGACACGAGACGCCGGCGTCGTTCGTCGCTTTCGACGTCGTCGCCGTCGCCGACGACGTCCGTGGGCAGCCGTTCGCGACGCGTCGCTCGCTGCTCGAGAGCCTCCTCGCGGCTGAGAGCGGGCCGCTCTCCGTGACCCCGATCACGGACGACGCCGAGATTGCGTCGGCGTGGCTCGATCGCTTCGAGGGGATCGTCGCGAAGCATCGCGACCTCGTCTACCAGCCGGGCGTCCGCGCGATGGTGAAAGTGAAGACCGAGCGCACCGCCGACTGCGTCGTGGCCGGCTTTCGGTGGATGGCTGACCGGCCCCTGCTCGGCTCGCTGCTCCTCGGCCTGCACGACGAGGCGGGCGGGCTTCGTCACGTCGGCGTCGTCACGTCGTTCACCCAGGCGCGGCGGCAGGAGGTTCTCGACGAGCTCGCGCCGCTCGTAACGGAGATCGAAGGCCACCCCTGGGAGCACGGCTTCGGCCTGGACCCGAGCCCGCTCGGGCGGCTGCTCGGCGCAGCCGGACGCTGGGCGCCGGGGGAGATGGCGCGCGACTGGATCCCGGTCCGGCCGGAGCGGGTGTGCGAGGTCGCGTACGACCAAATCGACGGCTACCGGTTTCGCCACCCGGCCCGCTTCCGGCGCTGGCGGCCGGACCGCGAGCCGCGCTCGTGCGCGCTCGACCAGCTCGAGCCCGCGCCGTCGCAGCCTCGCGAGCTTCTCGACGCTGGATGAGCGAGATCGAGGTCGACGGCCGGGCGCTCAGGTTCTCGAACCTCGACAAGGTCCTCTGGCCGCGGGCCGGCTTCACGAAGGGCGAGCTCGTCGACTACTACAGGCGTGTCGCCGCGGCGCTCCTGCCGCATCTCGCCGAGCGCCCCGTCACGCTCGCGCGCTTCCCCGACGGCGTCGATCGGTACGGCTGGTACCAGACGAACTGCCGCGGCCGCCCGGATTGGCTCCCGACCCGCCGGATCCGGGACCAGGAGTACTGCCTCCTCAACGACCTGCCCGCGCTTCTCTGGGCGGCGAACATGGGCGCGATCGAGCTCCATCCGTTCCTGGCTCGGAGCGATCGCCTCCACGAGCCCGAGGTCGTCGTCTTCGACCTCGACCCGGGGCCGCCCGCCGGCATCGTCGAGTGTTGCCGAGTGGCCTTGCGGCTGCGGGACACGCTTGCCGCCGAGAGGCTCGCTTCGTTTCCGAAGACGTCGGGCTCGCTCGGCCTGCACGTTTACGTCCCCCTGAACTCGCCCGCGGGTTACGGCCGGACTAAGCCTTTCGCGCGCCTCGTCGCGCGTACGCTCGCGGAGCAACATCCCGACAGCGTCGTCGACGAGATGCCGAAGCGCCTCCGGGCGGGAAAGATCCTTCTCGACTGGGGCCAGAACGACGCCGCGAAGTCGACGGTCGCGCCGTACTCTCTGCGCGCGATGGAACGGCCCACGGTGTCGACGCCGCTCCGCTGGGAGGAGGTCGAGCACGTGGCGGACGAGCGAAGAAGCGACCTGCTCGCCTTCTCGCCCCGCGACGTTCTCAACCGGCTGGAGACGCTCGGCGAGCTCTTCGAGCCGGTTCTCACCCTGAAGCAGGCGTTGCCCGGGTAATGGACGCGTTCGAGCTCGACGACCTCGTCGCGCGGCTCGACACCTCGCGGCACGATTTCGCGGAGTTCTTCCGGGCCGAGGCGCTCAGCCTGACGATCGCGTTCTGGCCGGCCGGCGGCGTCGACGACCAGACGCCGCACACTGAGGACGAGGTGTACTTCGTCGCGTCGGGGCGGGGACGGCTACGCGTCGCAGACGACGATCGCGCGGTCCGGCCGGGCAGCGTCGTCTACGTGGCCGCGGGGGTCGAGCACCGGTTCCACTCCATCGAGGAGGATCTCGAGGTGCTCGTCTTCTGGGCGCCACCCCGGGGTTCGGCCGCGCCCCTAAGTGCCCGCGCGGCCGGGCGCTGAGCGGATGAGACCGAGAAACGCGCCGCCGCCGACCACGCGGACGGCCTCGCGGCCGGCTGCGGCCCGAAGCGCGCGGTCCGACGTGACGAGCCAGTACGGGCGCCGGTCGGCCGCGAGTTCGGCGGCCAGGCGCTCGAGGCGCTCGTCCGCGGTCTCGCCACGCGTTCCGATGACCGCGCAGTCGCCGGCGCCGGCAACCCGCGGCGCGTTCC
>DASZKB010000006.1:0-6699 GCA_035947475.1 Gaiellaceae bacterium
AGGATCCTCGCCCCCTCCTCGACGGCCTCGCCCGGATCGAGCGCGCGCTCGATCTCGGTCGCGCGGAACACAGGTACGCTCACGGGGCCGGATTATGAAGGTGGAGATCTGCGAGGTCGGGCCGCGGGATGGGCTGCAGAACGAGGCGCAGACCATCCCGCCGGACGTCCGCGCCGAGCTCGTCACCCGGCTCGCGCGGACGGGCGTGGACGTCGTCGAGGCGGTGAGCTTCGTCCGCGGCGACCTCGTCCCGCAGATGGCGGGCGCGGAGGACGTCCTCGCGCATGCCTCGACCGACGGCGCCCGCCTGGCGGGGCTGGTGCTGAACGAGCACGGCTACGACCGGTTCGCTGCCTCCGGGCTCGACGAGCTGCACTTCAGCCTCGGCGCGACCGAGAGCTTCAACCGGCGAAACGCGAACGCGTCCGTCGACGAGTCGCTCGCGATGTTCGCCGCGGTGGCGGAGCGAAACGGGCGCGAGCGCCCCGTCGTCGTCTCGATCAGCGTCTCGTTCGGCTGTCCGTTCGAAGGCGAGGTCGACCCGTACCGCGTGCTCCGGATCGCCGAGCAGCTCGGCGGCTCGGGCGCGGACGCCGTCGTTTTCGCCGACACGATCGGGGTCGCGGTGCCGCGCCAGGTCCGGAGCCTCGTCCGGCAGGCGGCGCAGCTTCTTCCGCGCGTCGGCGCGCATTTCCACAACACCCGGAACACCGGCTTTGCGAACGCGCTCGCCGCCGTCGAGGAGGGGGCGAGGATCCTTGATGCCTCCGTGGGCGGCCTGGGCGGCTGCCCGTTCGCGCCGAAGGCGACGGGCAACATCGCCACCGAGGATCTCGTGTACATGCTGCGCGGCGAGGGAATCGAGACGGGCGTCGACCTGGACGCGCTGATCGGCGTCGCGGAGTGGCTCGAAGGCGTGCTCGGGCGCCAGCTCCCCGGCCAGGTCTATCGCGCGGGCGCCTTCGCGCCCGTATCGGGCTGACGGCCGCGTGGCCGCGGTCGTCCTGACGAACGGCCTCGTCGATCTCGGGGGCAGCGACTTCGAGCGAGCGGACGTCGTCGTCTCGGACGGACGGATCCGCTCCGTGGGCGGGGCGGCGGCGGCCGAAGGCGCCGAGACGGTCGACTGCACGCGCTTCGCGGTCGTCCCGGGAATGGTCAACGCCCACGCGCACTCGAACGAGAACTGGTTCCGCGGCCGCTTCGACAACCTCCCGCTCGAGCCGTGGATGCTCTTCTCGTACCCAGTGCTGGCCGTGCCCGAGCAGACGCCCCGGGAGATCTACGTGCGGACGCTCCTCGGGGGCCTCGAGATGGTTCGCTCGGGCGCGACGTGCGTCGTCGACTTCCTCTACGAGCTCCAGGGGCTTACGGAAGCCTCGCTCGAAGCCGTCGTGCAGGCGTACCGGGATCTCGGGCTCCGCGCCGTCATCGCGCTCGCGATGTCCGACCGCAGCTACTACGAGACGGTCGTCCTCGACCTCGACCTCCTGCCGCGCGCGCTTCACGCGGAGCTGGAGCGGCAGCGGCCGCCCGCGTGGGGCGAGTGGGAGGCGCTCGCGCGGCGCGCCGTCGACCGGTTCCACCGCCCGGAGGAGGGGATCTCGATCGCCCTCGGGCCGTCCGGCCCGCAACGCTGCACCGACGAGATGCTGGCCGGTTGCGCTGCCCTCGCCGACGAGCTCGACCTCCAGGTTCACATCCACGTCCTCGAGACGCGGATGCAGGCGTTGAGCGGGATGCGCATGTACGGTCGCACGCTGCCGGAGCACCTGTCCGAGATCGGCTTCCTCGGGCCACGCGTCCACTTCGAGCACGGGATCTGGCTCACCGAGCGCGACGTCGAGCTGGTGGCGCGGGTCGGGACGACGATCGTGCACAACCCCGTCTCGAACATGAAGCTCGGGAGCGGGATCTCGCCCGTGCCTCGCTTGCTCGCAGGCGGCATCAACGTCGCGCTCGGCTCCGACGGGATGTGCTCGAACGACGGCAACGACATGTACGCGACGCTCAAGGTGGCCGCCCTCGTCCACAAGCTCTGGGCGCTCGACTACGAGGAGTGGCTGGGAGCGCGTGAGGCGTGGCGGATGGCGACCGAGGGCGGCGCTCGGCCGGCGGGCGACGACGGCGTGGGGCGGATCGAGGCCGGGCGGCGCGCCGACCTCGTCCTCCTCGACCTCGACTCGCCCGTCTTCACGCCCCTGAACGACCCCCTGTTGCACGTGGTCTTCTCGTCGACGACGAGCGCGGTTCGCTCGACGATGGTGGGCGGCGAGTGGGTGCTCCGCGACGGACGCGTGACGCGCGTGGACGAGGACGCGATCCTCGCCGAAGCGCGCGAGCTCGGCGAGGCCGTCCTCAGGCGCCACGACGAGGCGTTCGGGATCGGCGCCCAGATCCTCGCGTCACTCCGGGGCGGCTGGCTCGAGGCGCTTCGAAGCGACGTCGGCGTCGACCGCTCGGTTCCCCTCGATCGCTAATGCGACCGTGTAGGGGGCGGCACAGGTCCCGCCCCCAACGGCGTTCAACGGACTATCCCGGCGCGCGGGTCGGAGCCCGGGCCGATTCTTTCGCCGCCATCCACACGTAGTAGATGACGCCCGAGGTGAGCATCGAAGCGAGCCACGAGAAGTCCGTGTTGCCCGTCGCCTTCGCGATCGGCCCCTGCATCGCGGGGACGAGCCCGTACTCCCACGACCACCCGGCCACGAGCCCGGCGAGCAGAGCGACGATCGCCGCCCAGTTGACGTCCCCGTAGACCGACTCCGCGGGCGCGTCGTAGAGCTCGTCGACGTCGATCACCCCGCGACGGCGGACGAAGAACTCGACGAACGCGGGTCCCGCCCAGGCGCTGATCCAGACGATGATCGAGATCATCCAGTTGTCGAACGAGCGCGCGAAGCTCTCGGACTGGATGAACGCGACCAGCGAGACGCTCCCGACCACGCCTGCGACCAGGCTGATGACCCAGCGCTTGACCCGGAGGTCGAGCGACAGCGCGGAGAGCGACGCCGAGTAGATGTTGAGGATGTTCGTCGCGATCGGCCCGTGCATGATGATGAAGAGGACGGGGATCGTCATGATCCCGAAGACAGAGGCGACGAGCGAGGACGGGTCGGCTTCGGTTCCGCTGCTCGCGATGCTCGCGCCGAGGAACGCGAGCCACACGGTCGGGATGTAGATCGCGAGGGCGAGCCCCGCGAAGACCTGTCGATCGGTGTAGGTCGGCCTGATGAAGCGCGCGTAGTCGGAGGACCAGGTGAGCCACGAGATGCCCCACCCGACGCCTATTGCCGTGAGCAGCTGCGTGATCGAGGTGAACTTGTCGCCGCCGGACACCTGCGAGTTCGTCCAGACGATGTCGGCCCTCGTCCACGCGAGAATGCTCATGATCACGAGCAGGAACGCGGTGACCGGGACCGTGTACTTCTCGAAGGTGCGGATCGCGTAGAAGCCCCAGATCGCGATCACGACCTGGATCGCCATGATCAGGAAGCCGAGGAAGTACTTCGTCCCCGTGCCGCCGCTTATCCCGAGCTCCTCGAGCACGCCCGTCGCGAGGTCGAGCACAACCCACGTGTTCACGCCGAGCCAGCCCATCGCCATGAGCACCTGGCCGGCGGCGGGAAGGTATGCGCCACGACGCCCGTACGCGGCGCGCGAGAGCACCATCTGGTTGACGCCGGTCCGGTGGCCCATGACGCAGAACAGGCCGAAGAGCGAGGCGCCGAGGATGTTCCCGATCGCGACGACGAGGAACGTCTCCAGAAGGCTCAGGCCGAGGACGATCCCGAGCGCGCCCAGCACCCAGTTGATCGGCGCGAGGTTCGCGCCGGCCCAGATCCAGAACTGCTGCAGGACCGTCGAGGTCCGATCGTCCGCCGGGATCGGCTCGATGCCGTGCGGATCGAACCGTGCTTCCTCGGCGAGCCCGCCTTCCTGCCGGGCTCTCGCCATACGCGCCTCCTTTCGTCGGTTCGCCGCATATCCTCGCGCTTTCGACGGACGCAACCAAACGCCGTACGATCCGCGCGTGCCGGCCGACCTCCTGGTCACGAACGTCCGCCTTCCGCGGCGTGACGGCCTCTTCGACTTGGCGATCGAGGACGGGCGATTCGTCCGCATCGGGCGAGGGCTCGACGGTGATGCGGGCCGCACGATCGACGCCGAGGGTCGGCTCGCGACCCCGCCGCTGGTGGACTGTCACCTCCACCTCGACGCGAGCCTGACGGCCGGACGGCCGCGCTACAACCAGTCAGGGACGCTGATCGAGGGGATCCACGTCTGGGGCGAGCTGAAGCCCGGGCTCACGGTCGAGGACGTCGTGTCACGCGCCAGGCAGATCGTGAAGTGGGCGGTCGCGAACGGCACCCTCCATATCCGCGCCCACGCCGACGTCTCGGGCGAGAACGACGCGCCGCTGCGCGGCCTTCTTGCCCTCCGAGACGAGGTGGCGGATCTCGTCACGATCCAGGTGACGGCCTTCCCGCAGGACGGGATCTACGCGCGTCCGGGCGACGAGGAACGGTACGAGGAAGCCCTCCGCCTCGGCGCCGACTGCGCCGGCGGGATCCCGCATTACGAGCCGACAGGGGAGCTAGGTCTCCGCGAGGTCCACCGCGTCTTCGAGCTCGCCAAGCAGTACGGGCGCCGGATCGACGTGCATTGCGACGAGACGGACGATCCGCACTCGCGCTTCCTCGAGGTCATGGCGGACAACGCCGTGAAGCACGGGCTCGGCAGCCGCGTCACGGCGAGCCACTGCACGGCGATGGGGTCCTACGAGCCGTACTACTCCTCGAAGCTCCACGGCTTCCTGCGCCGCGCCGGCATCAACGTCGTCGTGAACCCGTTCGCGAACTCGCTCATCCAGGGGCGGCTCGATCCGTATCCGAAGCGCCGCGGCTTCGCGCAGGTGAAGGAGCTCCTGGCCGCGGGAGTCAACGTCTCCCTCGGGAACGACGTGATCATGGATCCCTGGTACCTGCTCGGGAACGCGGATATGGTCGAAGCGGCCCGTCTCGCCCTGCACTTCACGTACATGAGCGGGCTGGACGAGATCCCCGAGATGCTCGAGCTGGCGACCACGCGCGGCGCCCGGACGCTCGGCATCGAGGACGAGTACGGGATCGAGGAGGGAAAGCCGGCCGACTTCGTCGTGTTCGACGCGCCCACGCCGCTCGAGGTGATGCGCCTTCGACCCGCGCGGCGGTGGGTCGTGCGGCGCGGCCGCGTCGTCGCGGAGACGACCCCGGCGGTCACCCGCCTGCTGCTGGAGAACGGCGGCGAGGAGCGGGTGAGCTTCCGGCCTGAAGGCGCCTACGCCGCGACCCGCGTGAAGGTCGGGATCACGTCGCGCCCGTAGGCCTCGAGCGTCTCCTCCTGACCGTGTGTCATTAGGTAGATGTTGAAGTGATTCACGCCGATCGACTCCAGCTCCTTCAGCTTGGCCGTCGCCTGCTCGGCCGTGCCGAGGACGCAGAAGCGGTCGCAGATCTCGTCGGAGACGAACTCCCCGTGCCGCGCGCCGACGCGGCTGTGCTCCTTGTAGTCGTAGAACTTGCGCGCCTTGACGAAATCGGTCAGGGCGGTTGGGATCTCGGACTCCCAGCCGTAGCGCTCGATCAGGTCCATGACGTGGTTCGAGACCATGGCCGGGAACCAGCGCACCTGCTCGCGCGCGTCGGCGAGGTCAGCGGAGATGTGGCTCGGCGCGCACACGTGACATTTGAGCTCGGCGGGGTCGCGGCCGGCCTCCTCGGCGGCGCGCCTCGCCGTGTCCATGATCCACTGGATGATCTCCGGGTCGGCCAGCTGGATGATGACTCCGTCGCCGACCCGGCCCGCGACGGCCAGGGCCTTTGGCCCGTAGCCCGCGACGTACATCTCGATCGGCGGCAGCTCCTCGCGCACCCACTCGAGCCGCAGCTCCTTGCCGTTCCACTCCACCGGCCGGCCGTTCATGAGGTCCTTGATCATCCGGAGCGACCGCTCGAACTCGGCCACCTTGACCGGCTGGAGGCCGACGACGCGCCGCGAGGAGTCGCCGCGGCCGATGCCCATCACCATGCGGCCGTTCGAGATCTCGTGCATGGTGGCGTAGTAGCTCGCGACGATGGTCGGCTCCCGGATCCCGGGGTTGGTGACGCAGTGGCCGAGCTTGAGCTTCGTCGTGCTCGCGGCCGCAAGGCCGAGGAGGGGGTAGGACTCGTGCCAGAGGATGTGCGAGTCGTACGTCCAGCCGTTGTCGAACCCGCGGTCCTCGGCGAGCTGCATGAGCTCGATCAGCCGGGTGAACGGCGGGTCGGGGAGGACGGTGACGCCGAAGCTCAGCATTTGGTTCTCCTAGCGCGCGCGAGAAGGGAAGTCCGCATTCTGGCTTGAAAAGACCGGTGTGGCAACGTGGGGCTACCTGCTCTTCGCCGTCGCCGCCGGCGCCATGCTCCCGGTCCAGTTCGGGATCAACGCCGAGCTCGCGCGATGGCTCGAGAGCCCGCTCCGCGCGGCGCTCGTGTCGTTCGTGGTCGGAACGCTCGGCCTCCTCGCCGTAACGCTTCCGCTCCTCCGCGGCTGGCCACCCGTCTCGCGCCTCGCGGACGCGCCCTGGTGGCTCTGGGTCGGCGGCTTGATGGGCGCCTTCTATGTCGTCGGCAGCATCGTCGCCGCGCCACGCCTCGGCGCCGTCACGCTCGTCGCGCT
>DASZKB010000007.1:0-9022 GCA_035947475.1 Gaiellaceae bacterium
GTAGAGGGGAACCGAGTCAGAGAGCGCGACGAACTTGCTGGTTCGCTCGATCTCGCGGGCGGTCGTCCTCCGGAGGCTCACCTCGCCGGCCGCGGCGCAGCAGATCGCGACGCGGTGCCAGTCGAAGACGAGGGCCTCGTCCGGGCGCAACTCGGCAAGCGCCCGCTCCGTGAGCTCGACGCTCCTACCCTCTCCCACGTCGCCCGCGTAGTACCCGCGGACCCGGGTCGAAAACTAGGCGGCGGGGCGGTAGTGCTCCCGGAACTCCTCGACGTCGAGGTCGCTCTCCGGGTAGGCCCAGACGCCGTGCTCGGCGAAGTCGAACCCCGTCTCCTCGATCTCCGCGCCGGCGCGGATCCCGAAGAGCGCCTTCATGACCCATAGCGACCCGAACGAGGCCGAGAACGTGAAGACGCCGACGGCGAGGAGGCCGAGCGCCTGGACCCCGAGCTGGCGGAAGTCGCCGGTGTAGAAGAGGCCGCCCGTCCCTGTCGCCAGGTTCGCGGCGAGCACCGGGACGGCGAAGAGGCCGGTCGCGAGCGTCCCCCACACTCCCGAGAGGCCGTGCACGGCCACCGCGCCGATCGGGTCGTCGATGCGAAGACGCTCGACGGCACGGACGCCGACGACCGCGATCGCCCCCGCCACGAGGCCGATCACCACCGCCGCCCACGGCGCGACGAAGCCGGAGGCAGCGGTGATCGCGACGAGCGCGGCGATCACGCCGTTCAGGAGCATGGAGATATCGGGGCGCCCGAGCACGACCCAGGCCGTCAGGATCCCGCCGAGCGCGCCCGCCGCCGCGGCGACGTTCGTCGTCAGCGCCACGTAGCCGAAGTAGCCGATCCAGTCCCCCGTCACGACGCCGAGCGTCGAGCCGGGGTTGAAGCCGAACCACCCGAACCAGAGGATGATCGTTCCGAGGACCGCGAAGGGGAGGTTGTGGCCGGGGATCGGGTGGGCGCGGCCGTCGGCGGCGAACTTCCCGAGCCGCGGGCCCAGAAGGAGCGCTCCCGCAAGGGCGGCGAGCGCGCCCTGGTAGTGGACGACGGTCGAGCCGGCGAAGTCCTGCATCCCGAGGCCGAAGAGCCACCCGTCCGTGTGCCAGATCCAGTGGGAGACCACGGAGTAGATCAGCGTGAAGACGGCGCCGAAGACGAAGTAGACCCAGAGCTTGGCTCGCTCCGCCATCGCGCCCCAGACGATCGCGAGCGCGACGCCGGCGAAGACGACCTCGAAGAGGTACGCCGCCGCCGCCGGGATCGAGGCGAAGAAGGTGAACGGCGCCTTCGCGACGCCGAGAAGCTGGTCGGAGCTCGGCAGGAAGCCGGATGTCCCGGCGAAGGCGTTGCCGTCCCCGAACGCGATCCCGAAGCCGACCGCCCAATAGACGAGCGAGCAGACGGCGAAGATGAGGACGTTCTTCCCCGCGATGTGAGCCGCGTTCTTCATGCGCGTGAGGCCCGCCTCGAGAAACGCGAACCCCGCCTGCATGAACATGACGAGAACGGCCGCGGCGACGACCCAGATGGTGTTCGCCGCGATCAGAAGCTCCGCCGAGTCCATCTCCTCGCCCTCCTTTAACGACGAAACGCCTCAGGAGCGAACCCTGAGGCGCCGATGCCTCCCGGCCGGCTGCGGAGCCGACCGGACCTGAACTGAAGTTAGAGCGCGCCTCGGACGTGGTCAAGCCCGCGAGCGCGTTAGCGGACGGCACTCACAGCGATCGCTGCCGCGACGACGAGAAGGGCGACCCCGATCGCGCGGCGAAGCGCCCGCTCCGAGAGATGCCCGGTCGTCCGGGCGCCGAGCCATGCCCCGGGCACCGCTCCGGCGAGACCGACGGCGAGGAGCGCCCACTCGACCTCGAGGCGAACGAGGTGGCCGGCGAACCCGGCCGCGCCGAGGAACACCCCCACGACGAGGTTCGTGCCGACCGCCGAGTGCGCGCTCAGCGCGACGGGGCCGAGGAGCGCCGGGAGGCGAAGAGTGCCGAGGATGAGGCCGACGGCGCCGCCCACGAGCCCGATGGCGGCCCCCGCCAGAGCCGCTGCGGCTTCCGGGTGCCGCGCCCGGCGGCGCGGAGGGCGGAGCTCGAGGACGAGGTCGAGCCCGTTCAAGGCGAGAACCGCTGCCACGAGCGAGAGAAGCGCCCGCTCAGGGATCGCGTGACCGAAGTAGCCGCCGGCGAAGGCGGCGGCTACCGACGGCGGCGTCATCCAGGCTGCGATCCGCCAGTCGACCCGGCCGGCGCGCGCGTGCTCGAACGCGCCCGTCGCCGCCGCGGCGGCCGAGATCGCGATGTTCGTCCCCGCGGCGGCCGGGGCGCTGCCGGCGGCGAGCAGGATGGCGGGAAGGCGAAGGCTCCCGAGCACGAGCCCCACGGCGCCGCCGAAAAAGCCCGCCAGGAACGAGCCGGCGAACGCTAGCGCTAACTCCACGGCCCGATTACGTTAGGCCGTGATGCGGACTCTGCTCGCCGGCGCATACATGGTCACGATGGACGACGCCGAGACCGAGTACGAGAACGGCTGGGTCGCGATCTCCGACGGCGTCGTCGAGGCGGCCGGCGACGGCGCCCGGCCGGAGGCCGAGGAGACGGTCGACCTCGGCGGCGCCGTCGTCACCCCCGGCCTCGTGAACACCCACCACCACCTCTACCAGACCCTCACGCGTACGCGGGCGCAGCAAGCGGACCTCTTCGGCTGGCTCAAGGAGCTCTACCCCGTGTGGGGACGGATCGACCGTGAATCGGAGTACGCGGCCGCCCGCGCCGGCCTGGCGGCGCTCGCCCTCTCGGGCTGCACGACGGTCTTCGACCACCACTACGTGTTCCCGCGCGGGCGGCCCGGCCTCGTCGAGGCGGAGATCCAGGCCGCCCGCGAGCTCGGCGTCCGCATCGTCGCCTCGCGCGGCTCGATGGACCTCGGCGAGTCGCAGGGCGGCCTCCCGCCGGACGAGATCGTCGAGGACCGCGACGCCGTCCTCTCCGATACCGAAGGGCTCGCCGTCCTCCACGAGGAAGGGCCGGGCGCGATGGTGCAGGTCGCGGTCGCCCCCTGCTCGCCCTTCTCGGTCACGAAAGGCCTGATGCGGGAGTCGGCCGAGCTCGCCCGGCGCCTCGGTCTCCGCCTCCACACGCACCTCGCGGAGACGGTGCAGGAGGAGGAGTACTGTCGCGGCCTGTTCGGGTGCCGCCCGCTCGAGTACCTCGAGCAGGTCGGCTGGCTGGCCGGCGACGTCTGGTGCGCGCACTGCGTCCACCTCTCCGACGGCGACGTGGCTGAGTTCGGCCGCGCGGGGACGGGCGTCGCGCACTGCCCGACCTCTAATCTCCGCCTCGGCGCAGGGATCGCGCCGGTCCGCGCGATGCTCGACGCCGGCGTCCCCGTCGGGCTCGGGGTCGACGGCTCGGCCTCGAACGAGCGCGGCGACCTCCTCCTCGACGTCAAGGAGGCGCTCCTCGTCGCGCGGGGGCGCGACGGTCCGGAGGCGCTCACCGCGCGCGAGGCGCTCCGCCTGGGAACGCGTGGCGGCGCCGAGGTGCTCGGCCGGGACGACGTCGGCTCGCTCGAGCCAGGGAAGTCGGCCGACCTCGCGGTGTGGCGGACCGACGGGCTCGAGTTCGGAGGCGCCGACGACCTGGTCGCGGCGCTCGTCCTCGCGGCGCCCCAGCGCGTCGAGCGCCTCTACGTCGGCGGAGAGGAGGTCGTCCGCGAGGGCCGCCTCGTGAACGCGGACGAGGGCGAGATCGCGCGCGAGCACCGCGCCCAGGCAGCGCGTTTTCTCCCGTGAGCGAGGAGGTCGCCGGGCGGTTCCCCGCCGGGCATCTGTGGGGTGCCGCGACCGCCGACTACCAGATCGAGGGCGCGTGGGACGAGGACGGCAAGGAGCCCGGGATCTGGGACGCGTTCTGCCGCCGGCCGGGAGCGGTCGCGAACGGCGACACGGGCGACGTCGCCTGCGACCACTACCACCGGTGGCGCGAGGACGTCGACCTGATCGCCGAGCTGGGTCTCGACGCCTACCGCTTCGGGATCAGCTGGCCGCGCGTCATCTCCGAGCGCGGCGGCGGTGTCAACGAAGCCGGCCTCGACTTCTACGACCGGCTCGTCGAAGCCCTCGTCGAGCGCGGCGTCCGCCCGCTCCCGACGCTCTATCACTGGAACCTCCCGCAGGCGCTCCAGGACCGGGGCGGTTGGGGCGAGCGCGAGACCGTCGAGCGGTTCGGCACGTTCGCCGCGGTCGTGGCCGAGCGGCTCGGCGACCGAGTCGAGGACTGGATCACGATCAACGAGCCGGCCGTCGTCGCCTTTCTCGGCCACGCGACCGGCGTACACGCGCCGGGGCTACGCGACTGGCGCCTCGCTCTCCGCGTCGCGCATCACCTTCTCCTCGCGCACGCCGAGGCGGCCGCCTCCGTCCGCGCGGCGTCGCCGGCGGGGCGCGTCGGGATCGCGCTCGACCTCTCGCCTTGCCACCCCGCGAGCGGCTCGGACGAGGACGCGGCCGCCGCGCGGCGGTGGGACGGCTACCGAAACCGCTGGTTCCTCGAGCCCTTGTTCGGGCGCGGCTATCCCGCCGACCTCGCCGACTGGTACGGCGACCTCATCCCCGGCGACCTCGTGCGCGAGCTCGACGCGGTCGACGGCGAGCTCGACTTCCTGGGCGTCAACTACTACACGCGCCAGGTCGTCCAGGCCGCCGACGGCGGGATCCTCGCCGCGGAGGCCGTCGCGCCCGCCGGCGAGCGGACCGCCATGGGCTGGGAGGTCTACCCGCGCGGGCTGCGCGAGCTCCTCGTGCGCCTGCACGCGGACTACGGCGACGTTCCGCTCGTGGTCACGGAGAACGGGGCCGCGTACGGCGACGAGCTCGAGGACGCCGATCGGATCGACTACCTCGCCCGCCACTTCGCCGCCGCGGCCGACGCCCTCGATGCCGGCGTGCCGCTCACGGGTTACTTCGTCTGGTCGCTCCTCGACAACTTCGAGTGGGCCGAGGGGTACGCGAAGCGGTTCGGGCTCATCCGCGTCGACTACGAGACCCAGCGGCGCACCGTGAAGGCGAGCGGCCGCTGGTACCGCGACCTCATCGCGGCGTCGCGGCGAGCGGCGCCCCGCCCCTCGTGACGGCCCGAAGCGACGCGTCGAGGATCTCGACGGCGAGGTCGATCTCCTCCTCCGTCACGACGAGCGGCGGCGCGATCCGGAAGCAGTTCGCGCTCGTCCCCGCCCGCACGATGTTCATCGAGAGCCCGCGCGCGAGGCACTCCCGCGTGACGGCGGCGCCGAGCTCGTCGGCGGGCGTGCGACTCTCGCGGTCCTCGACGAGCTCGAGACCGACGAGGAGGCCGCGGCCGCGGACGTCGCCGATCTGCTCGTGCGCCTCCTGGAGCTCGCGGAGCCGCGCCAGCAGGTAGTCGCCGCGCTCGCGCGCACGCTCGACGAGCGATTCCTCCGCCATCACGTCGAGGACGGCGACCCCCGCGGCGGCGGGAAGCGGATCCGAAACGTGAGACGTGACGTGCAGAAAGCCCTTCTGGACACAGTCCTCCTCGACGGCCGCGGAGGTCACCGTCGCGGCGAGCGGGAGGCCGCCCCCGAGCGTCTTCGAGACGGCCACGAAGTCGGGCACGACGCCGTCTCGCTCGAAGCCGAACATCGTCCCGAGCCGGCCGAAGCCCGTCTGCGCCTCGTCGAGGACGAGCAGCATCCCCCGCGCGGCGCAGAGCTCGCGCACGCGCCGGAAGTAGCCGTCCGGCGGGACGATGATGCCGCCGGCCGACAGGACGGGCTCGGCGACGAAGGCGCACAGGGAGCCGATCGACTGCTCGTCGAGGAGGTCGAACCCGACCTCGAGGCAGGTGCAGTCGCAGTCCCCGTCACAGTGACGAACCGGACACCGGTACGCGTACGGAGCGGGGATCGCGAACGATCCGGGGAGGAGCGGCCCGTAGCCCGCGTGAGCCATCGAGAAGTTGATGGACGCGACGCCCGAGAGGAGGCCGTGGAAGCTCCGCGTCAGGGCCGCCACCTCGAACCGGCCCGTGTGCATCTTCGCGAGCTTGAGCGCGACCTCGTTCGCCTCGGAGCCCGTGTTGAGAAGGACGACCCGGTCCAGCGGAGGCGGAAAGAGCCCCACGAGGCGCTCGGCGAGCTCCAGGACGGGCTCCGAGAGCATCCACGAGTTCAGGTGGACGACCTCGTCGAGGGCGCGGCGGACGGCCTCGGCGATGCGCGGGTGGTTGTGGCCGAGCGTCGAGCAGATCTGGCCCGAGGTGAAGTCGAGGATCCGCCGGCCGTCCTCCGTCTCGACCCAGGCGCCCTCGGCGCGGCGGACGACCTCGGGCGCGAACCCGCCGGCGTAGCGGATCAGAAACCGCGCGCGCTCGTCCATCGGCGCAACAATACGCCGTCGTGGCCGAGCGCTCCTCGATCTCGACGCACGTGCTCGACACCGCGCGCGGCGAGCCGGCGCGCGGCGTTCGCGTGGAGCTCTACCGCGACGGCTCGCTCGTCGCGGCGGAGGAGACGGACGCCGACGGCCGGATCCGTGACCTCGCCGCCGGCCTCGACGCCGGGTCGTACGCGCTCGTCTTCCACCCGCCGTCGGACTTCTTCAGGCGGGTCGAGCTCGCGCTCGAGCTCCACGACGGCCACTACCACGTCCCGCTCCTCGTCTCGCCCTACTCGTGCACGACGTACCGGGGCAGCTGACGGTCGACGAGCTCGCGGAGCTCTTCGGGGGCCGGACGCGGTTCGTCGAGCGCCTCGCCGAGACCGAGAGCCCGCTCGAGCGCGCCCGGGACCTCCTCCGGTCGCTCCCAGAGGCGGAGCAGGTCGAAGCGCTGAACGCGCATCCGAGGATCGGCGAGCGCAACCTCGGCGGCGCGTCCGCCCGCGAGCAGGGAGGCGACGACGACCCCGCCGTCCTCACCGAGCTGGCCTACCTGAACGAGGTCTACGAGGAGAAGTTCGGCTTCCGCTTCGTCGTGTTCGTCAACCGCCGGCCGCGATCCGAGATCGTGCCGGTGCTCCAGGAGCGCCTGGCGCGGACGCGAGACGAGGAGCTCGAGACCGCGCGCGAGGAGCTGGTCGCGATCGCCGAGGATCGCTGGCGTCAGCGCTCCGTCGACGCGCCCTGAGAGATCCACTCGCCGAGGAGCTCGCGCTCCTCGGCCGTCATGCCGGTCACGTTCCCCGGCGGCATAGCGTTCGAGTCGACCGCCTGTTGCTCGATGCGGTCGGCCTGGGCGGCGATCTCCTCCGGCGTGTCGAACTTGACGCCCTGCGGGGCCGTCCTCGTCGCGGTGGGGTTGTCGGAGTGGCAGGACGCGCAGCGTTGCTCGACGATCCTCTCCACCTCCGCGAACGAGACCTCACCGCCCCGTGCGGTTCCACCGCCGTCGTCCGGCGCGATCGCGACGGCGAGCGCGACCGTCGCGAGCGCGGCGGTCGCCGGGATCGCCCAGACGTTTCGGCCGGTGTGGCGGACGTTGAAGAAGTGCCGCACCCAGGCGCCGATGACCATGAGCGCCACGAGGACGAGCCAGCCGCGCGCGTGGCCGTAAGTCCACGGGAAGTGGTTCGAGACCATCGCGAGGACGACCGGGAGGGTGAGGTAGTTGTTGTGGACCGACCGCACCTTCGCCTCGATCCCGGGAGTGGGGTCCGGCTCTCGCCCGGCCTCCTTCGCGGCGATCAGCTTGCGGTGCGCGGGGATGATGTTGAAGAGGACGTTCCCCGCCATCATCGTCCCGACCATCGCCCCGACCTGGAGGTACGCAGCGCGGCCGCTGAAGAGCTGGCTCGAGACGTACGCGGACGCGACGACGAAGAGGAAGATGGTCGCCGCGAGCACGAGCTCCTGCCGCCAGAGCGCCCGCGCCAGGACGTCGTAGACGACCCACGCGACGGCGAGGAGCCCGACGCTGAGCGCGATCGCCGCGCCCTCGCTGAGATCGGCAACCTCCCTGTCGACGAGGTAGGTGTCCGCCTGGACGTAGTAGAGGACGATCATGAGCGCGAAGCCGCTCAGCCAGGTCGTGTACGCCTCCCACTTGAACCAGTGGAGCGTCTCGGGGAGGACCGGCGGCGCGACTCGGTACTTCTGCACTCGGTAGAAGCCGCCGCCGTGCACCTCCCACAGCTCGCCGCCGACGCCCGCGTCGGCATCCTCGCGCCGCTTCGGCCGCTCGAGCGCGTTGTCGACGAAGACGAAGTAGAACGAGGTGCCGATCCAGACGATCCCGGCGATGACGTGGAGCCACCGCAGCAGGAGGTTGAGCCAGTCGGTCGTGTACTCCACGCGCCCTCCGCGCTAGGCGACGTCCTTGGCGAAGTGCTGCAGCGTCTGCGTCGGCTCGTAGCCGAGCTCCGCGTTGATGGCGAGCATGCCCCGGTTCGCGTTGTCGTTCTCCGTCACGAGTGCGGTCACCCCGTTGTCGCGCGCCCACCGAATCGTCGCGAGCTTGGCGAGGCGCGCGAGGCCTCGCTGCCGAAACTCCCGCGCCGTCCCCGTCATCATGTGCGTTGCCCGCCCGCCCTCGCGGTCCACGGCCAGCCACGCGAACGACACGGGCCGGTCGCCGGCGAAGACGACGAAGCTTCCGTACGGGTCGAGGTCGGGGTAGTCCCACAGCGCCGCCCTCCACTCCTCGTACGTCTCCGCGTGCGTGTGGTCGGAGGGAACGTCGGCGCTCGCCTCGGAGTAGACGGTGAAGACCTGCTCCGGACGGTCCCGGACCTCGGCGAGCGGCGCGAGGCGAAACCCCTCGGCGGCCTTCGTGCGCTCGAGCTCGGCGAGCTTCGCGACGTCGACGGTGCGCGGGTCGAGCGACCAGCATTGCTCGACGCGCGTCTTCGAGAAGCCGCGGGCGCGGAGGAAGCGCTCGCCGTCGGGATCGTCCATCACGAAGGTCTCCACCCGGCGTGCGCCCGCCGCGCGGAGATGCTGCTCGGCGAGCTCGTAGAACCGGCTCCCGAGGCCCCGCCCGCGGGCGTCCGGGCGAACGCCGAAC
>DASZKB010000008.1:0-10199 GCA_035947475.1 Gaiellaceae bacterium
TCGGTTCCTCGTCCCGGATGGTGTGGCCGCCGGCAAGGACGGCACCGGCGTCGCGCACCTTCTCCGCGGCCGCGTCGAGGATCGCGCGCACGCTCTCGACCGGAAGCGCCTCCGGAAACGCGGCGACCGAGAGCGCGAGGAGGGGCTTGCCGCCCATGGCGAAGACGTCGTTCAGCGCGTTCGTCGCCGCGATCGCGCCGTAGAGCGCGGGATCGTCGAGCATCGGCGGGAAGAAGTCGATCGTGAAGATGAGCGCCCGCTCGTCGTCGAGCCGGTAGACGGCCGCGTCGTCGGATGGCCCCAGGCCGACGAGCAGGTCGTCCGGCGCGGCTGGCTCGAATCCGGCGAGGAGCTCCTGGAGGCGGGCGGCGGAGTACTTCGCCGCGCAGCCGCCTCCCGTCGCGAGTCCCGTCACGCGCGTGGCCGCCTCCACGTCGGAAAACGTTATCGCCGCTCCGGATACTCGCCCGCCACGTCGCCCTGGAGCGCCAGCTGGATCACCTCGGCGAGGTGGAGAGCGCGCCGGTCTGTCGCGTGCGCGACCTGCTGGCGGCAGCTGAAGCCGTCCGCGATCACGAGCGCGTCCTTTGGCGCCTTCCGGACGGCCGGAAGGAGGGCGCGCTCGCCGATCTTCATGGAGATGTCGTAGTGCGAGCGCTCGTACCCGAAGGAGCCGGCGAGGCCGCAGCAACCGGAGTCCAGGACTTTGAAGTCGAGCCCGAGCCGCCCAAGGACCGCCTCGTCGGGCGTCATCCTGACGAGCGCCTTGTGGTGGCAGTGGCCGTGGACGACGGCCCGCCCGTCCAGCCGCGGGAGCCGCTCGCCGGTGCCGTCGCGGGCGAGGAACTCGCTGAACGCGAACGTCTGCTCGCTCAGCCTGCGCGCGTCCTCGCGCTCCGGGAAGAGGTTCACGAGCTCGTCGCGGAAGACGGCCACGCAGCTCGGCTCGATGCCGACCACCGGCACGCCCGCGTCGATCTCGGGCGCGACCGCCTCGAGGATCTGGCGCAGCTGGCGCTTCGCCAGCTTGAGCATCCCGAAGTCGTAGAGCGGCCGGCCGCAGCAAAGCGGGCGCCGCGGGATCTCGACCCGGTAGCCGAGCGCCTCGAGCACCTCGACGGCTGCGATCGCGGTCGCTGGGTAGAGGTGGTTGTTGAAGGTGTCGGGCCAGAGAAGCACGCGCTCGCCGCCCGCGCCGTTCGAGCCGCGCTCGGCGAACCAGCGCGTGAACGTCTGGGGGGCGAAGACGGGGAGTGCCCGGTTCGGCGTGATCCCGCCCAGACGCTTCAGAACGGGGCCGAACGGCGCGCGCTGCGCGAAGTAGTTCGCGACGCGCGGAGCCCGCGACGCGAGCCGCGCCCACCAGTAGAAGAGGCCCATCGCGTACGCGCTCGCCGGGCGGAGCCGCCTCGCGTAGTAGTGCGAGAGGAACTCCGCCTTGTAGGTCGCGATGTCGACCTTGACCGGGCAGTCCCCCTTGCACCCCTTGCAGGCGAGGCAGAGGTCGAGCGACTCCTTGACGGTGTCGTTCCGCCACCCGTCCGTGATCGCCTCTCCCTTCAGCATCTCGAAGAGGAGGTGGGCGCGGCCGCGCGTCGTGTGCTTCTCCTCGCGCGTCGCCATGAAGCTCGGGCACATCGTCCCGCCCTCGGTGCGCCGGCACTTCCCGACGCCGAAGCAGCGCTCGGTCGCAAGCGCGAAGCTCCCGCGATCGCCCGGAAAGCGGAAGTGGGTCGTGACCGGCCGCGGATGGTGGGCGGCGCCGAGCCGGAGGTTCGAGTCGAGCGGGTAGGGGTCGACGACCTTGTGCGGGTTCATCTTGAAGTCGGGGTCCCAGATCGCCTTGAACTCGCGGAACGCCCCGACGAGCTCGTTCCCGAACATCTTCGGGAGGAGCTCAGCGTGTGACTGGCCGTCGCCGTGCTCGCCCGAGAGCGAGCCGCCGTAGGAGAGGACGAGGTCGGAAGCGTCCTCCATCCACGAGCGGAACTTCCGTACGCCCTCGGCGCTCCGCAGGTCGAAGGTGATGCGCGAGTGGACGCAGCCTTGGCCGTAGTGGCCGAAGAAGACGCAGTAGTACTCGTACCGGTCGAGGAGCTTCTTGAAGTCGCGGAGGTAGGCGCCCATCTGCTCGGGGTGGACGGCCGAGTCCTCCCAGCACGACCAGGTCTCGAGGTCGGGGGGCACGCGGCTCACGCCGATCGAGGACTCGCGGACGAGCCAGACCTTCTTCTGCTCCGCGCGATCCTCGAAGAGCTTCATGGTGGGCGCGTGGCGGTTGCGTCGAAGCTCCGCCATGAGAGCACGGCCCTTGTCGGCGGCCTCGCTCGGCGTCTCGCCCCCGAACTCGACGAGGAGCCACGCGCCGCCCTCGGGGTAGAGGGCGAAGGCGTCGAGGTTGAAGCGAAGCTTCTTCAGGTTCTCCGTGACGCTCGAGTCGACCGCCTCGAGCCCGATCGGAGCGTGCTCGAGGATCTCCATGAGGTGGTCGGCGGCGACGTACTGGTCCGGGTAGCCGAGCGCGACGAGCGAGCGCGACGGCGGCCAGTCGACGAGGCGGACGGTCGCCTCGAGGACGAGCGCGCACGTCCCCTCGGTCCCCGAGAGCGAGCGGGCGACGTGGAAGCCGTTCTCGTCGAGGAGGTCGTCGAGGTTGTAGCCCGAGACGCGCCGCGGGATCTTCGGATAGCGCTCGCGCACGAGATCGCCGTACCGGTCGCGGAGCGCCACCAGCTTGTCGCGGAGCTCGGCCGGGAGGCCGTCCGTTCCCGCCCCGACCCGCAGGCGCTCGCCGCGGTACGTGAGGATCTCGAGCTCCTCCACCGAGTCCGAGCTTCGGCCGTTCATCCCGAGCATGGTCGAGTGAACGCCGCACGAGTTGTTGACGATCATCCCGCCGAGCGTGCAGTACTCGAACGTCGCCGGGTCGGGGGCCCACGTGAGGTTGTGCTCGGACGTGGCGGTGCGGCAGTGCAGCCCCACGAGCCCCGGCTGGACGCGGGCCGTCTTCCGCTCCGTGTCGAGCTCGACCAGGCGGTTCATGTACTTCGAGAAGTCGATGACGACGGCGACGTTGCACGTCTGGCCGCCGAGGCTCGTGCCGCCGCCGCGCCCGAGCACCGGTGCGCCGTGCTCGCGGCAGGCGGCGAGCGCCGCCACGACGTCGTCCGCGTCCTTCGGGACGACGACGCCGATCGGCACCTGTCTGTACGCCGAGAGATCGGTCGCGTAGAGGGCCCGATCGCCGGGCGAGAAGCGCACCTCGCCGCGGATCGTCCCGGCGAGGTCCTTCGCGAGCGCCCGCGCCTTCGCCGCCGGAAAGTCCGGCGGCCGTCCGCGAAAGACGTGCGGGCGATCGTTTTCGGGGCTCAGTTTCCCCTCCCGAGCTGGCGGGGAAGCATCTCACAGACCTGAAGAGGAGGTAGCCGATGAGCATCGCGACCGTCGCCGGGGTCGACGTCCGAGGGCCGCTGCACGAGCGCTTCGACGAGGTCCTGACCGCGGAGGCGCTCGAGTTCGTCGCCGGTCTCCAGCGCCAGTTCAGCCCGACGCGGGAGCGCTTGCTCGCCCGTAGGGGGGAGCGGCAGCGCGAGCTCGACGCGGGCGCGCTGCCGGACTTCCTGCCGGAGACGCAGCACGTTCGCGAGGAGGGCTGGCAGGTCGCGCCGATCCCTGCCGACCTGGCCGACCGGCGGGTCGAGATCACCGGGCCGACCGACCGGAAGATGGTCATCAACGCGCTCAACTCGGGCGCGCGCATGTTCATGGCCGACTTCGAGGACGCGAACTCCCCGACGTGGCGGAACATGGTCGAGGGGCACGTGAACCTGACCGACGCCATCGAGCGCACGATCGAGCTCGAGACGCCCGACAAGACCTACCGGCTGAACGAGGAGGTCGCCACTCTGCTCGTCCGCCCGCGCGGCTGGCACCTCTTCGAGAAGCACGTCCTCGTCGACGGCGAGCCCATCTCGGCGAGCCTCTTCGACTTCGGGCTCTACTTCTTCCACAACGCGCGGCGGCTCCTCGACAAGGGGTCCGGCCCGTACTTCTACCTTCCGAAGCTCGAGAGCCACCTCGAGGCGAGGCTCTGGAACGACGTCTTCGAGCACGCGCAGGAGGCGGTCGGGATCCCGCGCGGGACGATCAAGGCGACCGTCCTCATCGAGACGATCCTCGCCGCGTTCGAGATGGACGAGATCCTCTACGAGGTTCGCGACCACTCGGCCGGGCTGAACGCCGGACGCTGGGACTACATGTTCTCGATCATCAAGAAGTTCCGCGACCGCCCCGAGTTCGTGCTGCCCGACCGGAACGCCGTCACGATGACCGCCCCGTTCATGCGCGCCTACACGGAGCTCCTCGTCAAGACCTGCCACCGCCGCGGCGCGCACGCGATGGGCGGGATGGCCGCGTTCGTCCCGAGCCGCAAGGACCCGGAGCGAAACGAGCAGGCGCTCGCGAAGGTCCGCGAGGACAAGAGACGCGAGGCGACGGACGGGTTCGACGGCACCTGGGTCGCCCATCCGGACGCCGTCCCGACCGCACGCGAGGAGTTCGACCGGGTGCTAGGCGGGAGGCCGAACCAGGTCGACCGCCAACGCGACGACGTCGAGGTCGAGGCGGGAGCCCTCCTCGACGTTCGGGCGACGCCCGGCGAGAAGACGGAGGAGGGGCTCCGAAACGACGTCAACGTCGGGATCCAGTACATCTCCGCGTGGCTCCGCGGCAAGGGCGCCGCCGGGATATACGGCCTCATGGAGGACGCCGCCACGTCGGAGATCTGTCGGTCGCAGGTCTGGCAGTGGGTCCGCCACGACGTCGAGCTGACCGACGGCCGGAAGGTGACGCCCGAGCTCGTGCGGTGGGCCGAGAGCGAGGAGCTCGAGCGGATACGCCAGGAGATCGGTAACGACGACTGGTTCTACGAACAGGGCCGGCCGGACCTCTCGCGCGAGCTCTTCGAGCGCGTGGCGCTGGGCGACGAGTTCGTCGAGTTCCTGACCCTGCCGGCGTACGAGTACATCGACTAAGAACGAGGGGCCGGCTCGTGCCGGCCCCTCGAACCGTCGCTTTCCCTTCCGCTAGAACGTGACCAACGCCTCGTCCGTGATCTGGAACGTGATGAAGTTCAGGAACCAGAACCCGAAGTAGAGGACGACGAGTGAGAGGATCACGTACGACCACCACGGCGCCCGCGCCGGCCGCGGGAGCTTGCTGATCAGGAACATCAGGAGAAGCGGCATGACGAGCGCCGCGAGGTTCGACATGTTCGCGGCCCACTGGACGAGCCGGACCGGCACCGCCTGGAAGATGATGATCGAGATGACGACCCCGAGCAGGATCATGAACGGGTAGTAGAAGCGCCGCGGGTCGCCGCCCAGGAGGCGCCGGAACGAGGCGCTCGAGCCGTACAGGGCGTCGACCATGTTCCTCGTCAGGAGTTCGAACACGACGATCTGGGTCGAGAAGAGGACGAGGAAGCCGACGATGAGCGCCCACCAGAACAGGATGTCGCTGAACCCTTCCGCCTGGAGCTGCTCGGCGACGTAGGTCGGCATGTTCTCGACGGTGGGCGCCTCGCCCGTCCTCTCGGCGAGGTAGCTCACCAGGATGCCTGGCATGAGGATGCCGATGATCGCGCCGGGCACGAACACGATCCACATCTCGAGCTGGAGATAGTTGAACCAGCGGCTCCACAGGCGGGAGTTGTCGTCGGTCTCCCTGAACGTCGTTCCGACCGGATCGACCGCGGGCACGTCCTCGGCGCGCGCGAGCAGGCCGGGGATGTAGCCGGACCGGCTTCCCATGCCGTACCCCTTGTCGCGGTAGTAGCCCAGGAAGATGTAGTTGAGACCCGAGGCCATGGCGGCGAAGCCGGCCACGGCTCCGATCTGCGTCGCCTGCGTTCCCTCCGGCGGGAGCGCGGGCCGCACGAGCCCCTCGAGTCCGTCGAGCCAGGCGCTCAGCGGGGCGATGATGATCGTGGCGATCACGAGCGAGATGAGGATGGACCCGACGATCACCCAGTTGACGAGCTCCAGCGTGCGCGAGATCTTGCGCCCGAGGAGCGTGATAACGAAGACGAGCGCGATCAGGAGAACGGCGAGCCAGCGCGTCGTCGTGAGATCCTCGTCACCCGGGATGTCGCCCGTGACGGCCGTGAAGAGGCTGGCGCCGGCGGCCGACGCCCAGCCGCCCGTGATGAAGGCGAGATAGAAGAGGACGACGGCCAGGATCGTTCCGATGTAGAACGGGATGACGCGTCCGAAACCGAGCGACGGCACCTCGCCCGTCGCCAGCACGTAGCGGCCGATCTCGACGTTGTAGAACTCCTGCAGGAGGATCGAGACCAGGATCACGAACCCGACGCCGGTCCATCCGAGCTCCCCGATCGCCTGCGGCCCGAGCAGCCACTCGCCGCTCCCGATCGAGAGGCCGAGCGCGATGAGGCTCGGCCCGATCACGCGCGTCACGACTTGTTTCGGCCCGAGACGCGGCGCGTCGAAGACCTCCTCGGGCTCCGGCAGGTCGCCGACCGCAAGGGGCGGACGACCCGTCCCTATCTGGTAGGTGCCTGCGTCGGCTTCTCGCTCCATCCCCATGGGAGCCCGACGGGCCCCAGGCTCAGTACCGGAACCTTCCATGGTGCGGTACCTCCCTCTCGATGGCGTAAAAGCGGCGAGTATCTATCTCACGTACGAAGCGTTGTCAATCGGCGGATTCGGCGGCCCGAACGCGGTCGCGAAGCTCGAGCGCGTGCTCGTCCGCGCACCGCGCCCCGAGGACGCCGCGAGCTGGCGGGCGTACGGATGGCGCGCCGAGCCGGATCCGGTGCGGATGGCCGAGGAGCACGAGGCCTTTTGCGAGGAGCTCGCCGCGGCGGGCGCGCAGGTCGTGACGGCGCGCGCCGCGCTCCCGCCCTGCCCCGACGCGATCTACGTCCACGACCCCGCCCTCGTCGCGCGGGACGGAGCCATCCTTCTCCGGCCGGGGAAGGAAGAGCGGCGGATCGAGGTGGACGCGATCGGCGCGGATCTCGAGGCCGCGGGCGTGCCTGTCGCCTCCCGCCTCCACGCGCCCGGGACGGCCGAGGGTGGCGACACCCTCTGGCTCGACGACTCGACGCTCCTCGTCGGGCGCGGCTACCGGACGAACGACGCCGGCATTCGCGCTCTCGCCGACGCCCTCCCGGGCGTCGACGTCGTCGCCTTCGACCTGCCGCATCTCCGCGGCGCGGCCGAGGTGCTCCACCTGCTCTCGCTGCTGAGCCCGCTCGACGTCGACCTGGTGGTCGCTTACCTACCGCTCCTACCGGTTCGCCTAGTCGAGCTCCTCCGGGCGCGCGAGATCGAGATCGTCGAGGTGCCCGACGACGAGTTCGAGTCGATGGGCGCGAACGTGCTCGCGCTCGCGCCGCGCGTCGCCCTCGCGCTCGACGGGAACCCGGAGACGCGCCGCCGGATGGAGTCGGCCGGCGTCGACGTGCGCATCTATAGCGGCGACGAGATCTCTCGCAAGGGCGACGGCGGCCCTACCTGCCTCACGAGGCCGCTACTGCGCGCCTGAGCCTTTCTCGATCGGGACGTCCACCAAGTTGCCCCACTCGGTCCACGAGCCGTCGCACAGCATGGGGGAACGCTGGTTCCCCCATGAGCCCCCTCCTTAGCTGCTTGAGCCCTTCTCGATCGGGACGTCCACCAAGTTGCCCCACTCGGTCCACGAGCCGTCGTAGTTGCGCACGCGCTCGAACCCGAGGAGCTCGCTGAGGACGAACCACGTGTGCGCGCTCCGCTCTCCGATCCGGCAGTACGCCGTCACCTCCTTGTCCGGCGTCACCCCCTTCGACGCGTAGAGCTCCTTGAGCTCGTCCGGTCCCTTGAACGTTCCGTCGTCGCGCACCGCGCTCGCCCACGGGATCGAGGCGGCCGTCGGGATGTGCCCGGCCCGCTGCGCCCCCTCCTGCTCGTAGCCCGGCGGCGCGATCAGATCTCCGGCGTACTCGCCGGGCGAGCGGACGTCGACGAGCGCGCGCCCGCCGCCCTCGACCCAGTCGCGGACCTGGTCGCGGTAGGCCCGGATCGACTCGTCGCGCTCGCCCGCCCGGTAGGTCCCGGGCGTCGGCGCGGGCGTCTCGGTCGTCAGCTCGCGCTGCTCGTCGATCCACTTCTGTCGTCCGCCGTCGAGGATGCGGACGTCGCCGTGCCCGTACGTCTTGAGGTACCAGTACGCGTACGCCGCGAACCAGTTGTTCTTATCGCCGTAGAGGACGACGGTCGTGTCGTTTCCGATCCCGCGCTCGCCGAGGATCCGCTCGAACGTCTCCTTGTCGACGAGGTCGCGCTCGACCGGGTCCTGGAGGTCGTCGCGCCAGTGGAGCTTCACCGCGCCCGGGATGTGGCCCTCGTCGTAGAGGTCGGGGTTCTCGTCCACCTCGGCTACGACGACGTTCTCGTCACCGAGGTGCTCCGCCAGCCACTCGGTCGTCACGAGGACGGGCTTCGCGTATCCGTTCTCGGCCATCACGCCTCCCAAGCAGATTCGCTTTACGAAATGAAGGAACGCGCAAGCCTAACCGCCGCTATGCTCGACCGCAAATGGTGCAGCTCGGCGAGCTCATGACGCGCGAAGTGCTCGCCGTGGCGCCCGAGGACACGCTCGGCGAGGCGGCCCAGAAGATGGCCGACCAGAACGTCGGCTCGGCCGTCGTCGTCGACTACGGGCGGCTGGTCGGGATCCTCACGGAGCGCGATCTGCTCCGCGCGGTCGCCGGACGCGTTCACTCGAGCGAGGCGCGCGTGCGCGAGTGGATGACCGCGAACCCCGTTACCGCCTCGGAGTCGACCCCGGCCGAGGAGGCCGCGCGCCTCATGCTCGAGCACGGATTCCGGCATCTGCCCGTCGTCGACGTCGATCAGACGATGGGCATCGTCAGCCTGCGTGACGTGATGCGTTGGAGCATGCACGTCACGCCCGGGACCGAGCACATCGGCTCCGACTTCCCGTAGGCGTACCTGGGCTAGCCGACCGGCCTAGACGAGCTGGGCCAGGATCAAGGCTGCCGCGAGCGCCCAGGCAGCAAGAAGAGGGCCGATGAGAGGCACAAGTGGTCGAAAGGAAGGACGGGGCTCCATCGGTGAAGGTGCAGCGCGCGTCCGAGATATTCGCCGACGGAGCGGCTGTTCCTTCCTAGCGTCCGCCGTGCAGGCCGTAAAGCGGTGCGGCCTTGCCCGCGATGAGCGCGAGCGTGGTGAGGGCAATGAGGGCGTTGGCCTTCGTCACGGAGTCACCTCCTTTCGTTGCGAGGGGGCTTCTTAGAAGCGGAAGTCTTGGAGAGCTTCGGCGGCGCGCCGGTAGAGGTGCGCTGCCTTGCGGTCGTCGCCGAGGCGGGCGGCGAGGTCGCCCTGGGCCACCCAGGCCGCGGCCTGGTGGCTGGCGGAGGAGAGCTGGGCGAAGCTCGCCTCGGCAGCGCTGAAGGCCTCCGCTGCCTCGTCGACGCGTCCCTGGTCGAGAAGAGCACGACCGAGCACGAGCTGTGCATTGCCGATCTCGTCGATGAAGTCGACACGGTCGGCGAGGAGATCGAGCGCCTTCCGCGCCTGCTCCTCGGCGACGTCCGGCTGTCCAGTTCGCAGGTGCACCTGTGCGAGAGACGAGACAGCGTACCCGGCGTCGATGTCGTTGCCGACGTCGAGCGCCACGCGGAAGGCGTCCTTGAGGTACGCAATCGCCTCATCCGGCTTGCCGAGCAGGAAGTTGATGCCGCCGAGGTTGTTCAGGAGCTTGCCGGCGTTGACTCGGTCCGAGACCTCCTCGTAGATCGCCTTCGCGCGCTCGGCGTAGGAGCGCGCGAGCACCCAGCGGCCGTTCCGCTCGGCGATCAGTGACGCCTGGAAATAGACGTGCGCGACCGTGTGGCGGTCGTTCAGGCCTTCGGCGAGCTCGAGCGCGCGCTCGACGTCCTCGCGAGCGGCCTCCCAATCCCGGTGGCGCTGGAAGCTACGCGCCCGCCACTCGAGGATGTGGGCGCGAAGGCGATCGCTCGGGAGCTCGGAGCGGTCGGCCAGCTCGAGGGCCTGCGTGAAGAGGGCGATCGCGGTCGAGACCGACGAAAGCTTGAAGCGGCAGCAACCGAGGCGGTAGAGGACATCAGCGCGGTCGACGTCCGTGAACGACGGCGCCTCGGCGAGGATGCGTCC
>DASZKB010000009.1:0-1518 GCA_035947475.1 Gaiellaceae bacterium
GAGCGCCAGCTCGCGGCGGGCGAGAAGGTGATCGTCGGTCTGAACCGGTTCACGGCCGAGGACGAACAGGAGATCGAGCTTCACCGCCTCGACCCAGAGGCGGAACGCCGCCAGGTGGAGCGGACGAAGCGCGTCCGCGCCGAGCGCGACGGGGCTCGCGCCGAGGCAGCGCTTCGCGCCGTGCGCGAGTGCGCGCGCGGCGACGGCAACCTCCTCTACCCGATGCGCGAGGCGCTCGCGGCGCGCTGCACCGTCGGCGAGGTCTGCGAGGTCCTCCGCGCCGAGTTCGGGACGTACGACGCGCAGATCGCTCCGTGACCTTGCGTCCGGAGAACCGCTGATGGCGACGACGGAAGAGCCGATCGAGGGGAAGCTCGCGCGGCTCCAGGAGCTACGCGAGCAGGCGCTCACGGCGGGCGACGCGAGGGCGGTCGAGCGCCAGCGCGAGCGCGGGAAGCTCCTCGCGCGCGAGCGCCTCGAGAAGCTCCTCGACCCGGGAAGCTTCGTCGGGCTCGACCGCTTCGTCCGTCACCGCAACCCCTACTTCGGGATGATGGAGCGCCGTCCCTGGGGTGACGCGGTCGTCACCGGCCACGGCACCATCTTCGGCCGCAAGGTCTTCGTCTTCTCGCAGGACTTCACCGTCTTCGGCGGGACGCTCTCGGAGGCCTTCGCGGAGAAGATCTGCAAGGTGATGGACCTGGCCCTCAAGTACGGCTGCCCCGTGATCGGCATCAACGACTCGGGCGGGGCCCGGATCCAGGAGGGCGTCGTCTCGCTCGGCGGGTACGCCGAGATCTTCTGGCGAAACGTCCAGGCCTCGGGGGTCATCCCGCAGATCAGCCTCGTCATGGGGCCGTGCGCCGGCGGGGCGGTCTACTCGCCCGCGATGACGGACTTCATCGTCATGGCGAAGCAGACGTCTTACATGTTCATCACCGGCCCCGAGGTCGTGAAGACCGTCACCGGGGAGGACGTCACGTTCGAGGAGCTCGGCGGCGCCACGACGCACGCGTCGAAGTCCGGGATCGCGCACCTGACCGCGGACGACGAGGACGCCTGCCTCGAGGACGCGCGCTACCTCCTCTCGTTCCTCCCCCAAAACAACGTCGAGCCGCCGCCGTTCTTCGAGCCGAGCGACCCCATCGGACGAGAGGACCCCGAGCTCGACACGATCGTCCCCGCCAACCCGAACAAGCCGTACGACATGCGCGCCGTGGTCGAGCGCGTCGTCGACGACGGCGAGTTCCTGGAGGTGCAGGAGCTCTGGGCCGAGAACCTCGTCTGCGGCTTCGCGCGCCTCGCGGGTCACCCGGTCGGCGTGGTAGGGAACAACCCGCGCGCCCTCGCCGGGACGCTCGACATCGACTCGTCCGTCAAGGGGGCGCGCTTCGTGCGCTTCTGCGACGCGTTCAACATCCCGCTCGTCACGTTCGTGGACGTGCCGGGCTTCCTGCCAGGGACGGCGCAGGAGTGGGGCGGGATCATCCGCCACGGCGCCAAGCTCCTCTACGCCTA
>DASZKB010000010.1:0-13846 GCA_035947475.1 Gaiellaceae bacterium
GCGGCGATCCCGCCACGGGCCGGCCCCTCGGCCAGCGCGTGCGGCGCGTCTTCCAGGTGTATCTCCGGCGGAACGTCCCGTCGTCGAACGAGGCGCTCATCACGTTCGTCGATGGGCGCCCTTACCTCCGGAGCCGCCCGCGTCTCCCGTACCGGCTCGACCGAGACCCAGCGCTCGTCGCGCGCTGGGGCCGGATCGAGGACACGGAGCGAGGCGCCGTCCAGACGCCGGCAGGCCGGGTCGAGTATCTCGCCGTTCCTGTTCGGTCCGGGAACCAGACGGGCGGTGTCTTCGTCGCGGCGATCTTCCGCGACCTCGAGCAGGCGGAGGTCGATACCGCCGTCCGCGCGGAGGGCGCCGTCGGGCTCGCCTTCGTCATCCTCGGCTCGCTCCTCGCCTGGCGAATCGCCCGGCGTATCGTCGAGCCCGTCGCTTCGCTGACGCGGACGGCGCGGGAGATCTCCGAGACGGATCTAGACCGCCGGATTCCGGTTGAGACGCGCGACGAGGTCGGTCAGCTGGCGACGACCTTCAACGAGATGCTCGACCGGCTCGAACGCGCCTTCGAGTCTCAGCGTCGTTTCGTCGACGACGCCGGCCACGAGCTCAGAACGCCGCTCACGATCGCGCGTGGGCACCTCGAGCTCCTCGAGGACGACCCCCACGAGCGCAGGCAGACGGTCGAGCTCGTCCTGGACGAACTCGACCGGATGCGACGGATCGTCGACGACCTCCTCCTCCTCGCGAAGCATGAGCAGTCCGACTTCCTCGACCTCGAGACCGTCGAGATCGGCGCGCTCACGGACGAGCTGCATGCCAAGGTGACCGCGCTCGCGCCGCGCGACTGGGTGGTCGAGAACCGCGGACGCGGCGTCATCGTCGCCGACCGCCAGCGCCTGACGCAGGCGATCGTTCAGCTCGCGCAGAACGCGGCCGGCGTCACTGGCGAGGGCCACCGGATCGGGCTGGGATCTGCGGTGGCAAACGGCCAGGCGCGGATCTGGATTCGAGATCGCGGCCCCGGGATTCCGTACGGCGAGCAGGAGCGGATCTTCGAGCGTTTCCGCCGAGGCGGGGATCAGCGCCGTTCGGAGGGAGCCGGCCTTGGTCTCGCGATCGTGAAGGCCATCGCCGAGGCCCACCACGGACGCGTCGAGCTCGAGAGCCGGCCGGGAGACGGCGCAACCTTTACGCTCGTCGTGCCCGTCGACCAGCCCCAAGACGGGGACGGGCGACCGTGAGTCGGATCCTGATGGCCGAGGACGAGGCGCGCATCGCGTCGTTCGTCGAGAAAGGCCTCCGCGCGAACGGGTTCGCGACCGAGGTCGCGTCGGACGGCGACACCGCGTACGCGCTTGCGCGAACGGGCCGTTTCGACCTCCTCATCCTCGACCTCGCGCTCCCCGGCCTCGACGGCCTCCGAGTGCTGCGTGCGCTCAGGGAGGAGGGCCACGACCTACCCGTCATCATCCTGACCGCGAGCGACACCGTGCGTGACGTGGTCACAGGCCTCGAACGTGGCGCCGACGACTACATCACGAAGCCGTTCCGGTTCGAAGAGCTCCTCGCGCGAGTCCGCGTCCGTCTGCGCGGCGACCGCTCGGCCGAGCCGACCGTGCTTCGCGTCGCCGATCTGGCGCTCGATCTCCGGACCCGCCAGGTGGTCGTCGCCGGTGCTTCGGTCGACCTCAGCGCCCGCGAGTTCGCGCTCGCGGAGGTCTTCTTCCGCCACCCGGGGCAAGTGCTGAGCCGGGAGCAGCTTCTGAGCCAGGTCTGGGGCTACGACTTCGACCCGGGGTCGAACGTCGTCGACGTCTACGTCGGCTACCTGCGTCGAAAGCTCGGCCGCGACCGGATCACGAACGTGCGCGGCATGGGGTACCGGCTCGAGAGCGAGCGGGCGCCGTAGGCGGTCGCGCCTGAGAGAACTCTCATCGCGCTCTCACTGGCGTCTTAGCCGCGCCGGATACCGTCGGCCGACGAAGCGACGTATCCGAAAGGGAGGCACGAATGGAACGATTCATCCGGCTCACGTTCGTAGCGCTGGCCGCCGTCCTCGGTGTGACGGGGCTCATGCTGACGGGCGCCGTCGCAGCTCCGGGGAACGCAGCGGACGAACAGGTGGCGCTCAAGCGCGACGAGGACGACGGCGAGCTCTTGGTCGCGGACGAGAACGACGACGACGACTTCTGGAGGGACGACGGCGCAGCGGGGGACGCGTCGCGGTCGCGCGACCGCTCACGTGACGTCACGACGGCCGACCGGTCACGGTCGCTCGATCGCTCGCGAGACCGCACGGGCGACGGCGTGGGAGCACTCGATCGCTCGTACTCCCGTGACCGATCGCTCGACCGGACCGGCGACCACAACACCCCCGACGCCTCGCGGTCGCGAGACGTCTCGGGCGACCAGACGAGCGGCGCCGGTGGCACCGACACGGGCGACGACACGGACGACTGAGCCCGCTGGGAGCGATGGCGGTCGTCGGCGTTGAGACGCGAGCGGACGAGGCGGAGGGGCGTGCCGTGAGCGCCTCTCCGCCGCCGGAGGCGTGGGAGCTCACCGAGGGCGACGTGATCGCACCCGGCCGCTCGGCCGTGCGGCTGCTCGGCGGGGGCGAGCGATACGAGACCTACCTCGCGTGGGACGACCACCTTTTCTCGCTCGTCGTCGTCAAGATCGTCCGCCCGCACCTGGTCGACGACTCGCACTCCCTGCGTGGGCTCGCGAGCGAGGCCGCGCTCCTCGAGCGGCTCAGGCACCCCGTCCTCGTGCGCGGCTTCGACGCCGTCCTCGAGCCGCCGCGGCCTCACCTCGTCCTCGAGCACCTGGAGGGGCCGCGCCTCTCGACCCTGATCCGAAAGCAGGGCACGCTCGAGCCCGAGCAGCTCCTCCCGCTCGGGCTCCAGCTCTGCTCGGCGGTTCACTTTCTCGCCGCCGAGGGAGTCGCCCACCTCGACGTCAAGCCGAGCAACATCATCATGGGCGCACCGGCCCGCCTGATCGACCTCAGCGTCGCGCGGCCGCTCGACGAGCTCGAAGGCGTTACACGCCGGATCGGCACGGACGCGTACATGGCTCCCGAGCAGTGCGATCCGCGCCGGCGAGGCCCGATCACGGCGGCGGCGGACGTCTGGGGGATCGGCGCGACGCTCTACCACGCCGCCGCCGGGCGCACGCCGTTTCCGAGCGGGTCGCGGGACGGGTCACGCGACGAGCGCTTTCCGCAGCTTCGCGAGGAGCCCGCCCCGCTCCCTCCGTCGGTCGCACCCGAGCTCGTGGCGCTCATCCGGTCGTGCCTCGCGTCGGATCCGAGCGAGCGCCCGGCGCCGGCCGAGCTCGCCGCCGCGCTCGAAGGCCTCGTGGACGCGCTCCCGAAGCGCCCACGGCTCCGCCGGTTCCGCGTCAGGACGCGGTTCTAGCGGCGCTCGGCGCCTCGCTACGCCGCTTCCGCGAGGTCGAGCTCCTCGGCGAGCTGCGCCAGGGCGTCGTCCTGCAGCTTGTTGACGCGATCGCGCGGGACGCCGAGCTCGTTCGAGATCGCTTCGAGCGAGGCGGGCTCGCCGTCGAGACCGAAGCGGAGCTCGAGAACGCGCCGCTCCGCCTCCGGGAGCGCGGCGACCGCGCGGCGCACCTCGGTGCGCCGGATCGACTCCACCGCCTCGTCGGCGGGGTCGCGGGCGTCCGGATCGCCGAAGAGCTCGCCGAACTCGCCCTCGCCCTCGCCGCCCACGGGCCGGTTCAGCGACACGGGCGCCTCGGCGGCGTCGAGCGCCTCCTCGACGTGCTGCAGCGAGAGGCCGGTCGCCTCGGCGAGCTCCTCCCGCGTCGGCTCGCGGCCCAGACGGGGCTCGAGGCGACGGCGGGCGCCCGAGATCTTCACGCGCCGCTCGTAGACGTGCGTCGGCACTCGGATCGTCGCCGACTGCCCGGACACCGCGCGCTGGCACGCCTGGCGGATCCACCAGGTCGCGTAGGTGGAGAACTTGAAGCCGCGGCGCCAGTCGAACTTCTCGACCGCTCGGTTCAGGCCGATAACGCCCTCCTGGACGAGGTCGCCAAGCGGCAGGTTCTGGCTCTGGTAGCGCTTGGCGATCGAGATCACGAGGCGCAGGTTCGAGTTGATCATCCGCTCCTTCGCCGCCGCGTCCCCGCGCTCGACCCTCTTCGCGAGCGCGACCTCCTCGGCCGCCGTGAGCAGCGGATAGCGCCCGGCCCGGTGCATGAAGAGCGTCAGCGCATCGCTCGTCGCGAGCTCCGGGCTTGCGGAAGCCGACTCGAACGGCTGGACGATCTCGACGCCGCGCTCGGCGAGGTCGGCCCGAAGATCGACAAGCTCGTCGTCGCCGAGATCGTGCTCGAGCGCGAACGCCTCGAGCGCGGTCTCTTCGACCGCGCCGCGCTCTTCGGCCTCGTCGAGAAAGGCGCGGACAGGGATTTCAAGAACGTTGTTCAGCTGTGTTCACTTCCTTCCGTCTCAGGACCGAGCCGCGAGGCGCCGGCGCCGCTCGAATCGCTCGATGCGGCTCCCGGTCTGCGGCGGTCGCGTTGTCCCCGTATAGGCGGGGTGGCAGTTCGAGCACACGTCCACGACGATCTCGCTCCTGGTCGAGCGGGTGGTGAAGGCGCTTCCGCACGAGGAGCAGCGGACCGCCGCGAGCGTGAGCTCGGGATGGATTGTCTTCAAGAGATTCCCCCTTCGTGATCGCGGCGCGGCAGGGTGCAGCCGCCCCGCACAAGGTTAAACGCGGCCACAGCAGCCGTTATTCCGACCTCGAGCGCCGAGCGCCTTGAGGTTGCGTCGCGTGGGTGGTTGACTAGCGCACCACCTGGTTCGGCGGCGAGGAGGTCGGAGTTGGACGACCAAGGGCCCGGATTCGAGCGCGACATCCGTCCTCTCTTTCGACCCGGCGACGTCGACGCGATGTCGTTCGCCTTCGATCTGGCGTCGTACGAAGACGTGCGCGCGAACGCCGACGAGATCTACGAGCGCCTCGCGGAGGGAAGCATGCCCTGCGACGCCAGCTGGCCGGACGAGCAGGTGGCGCGCTTCCGGGAGTGGATGGAGGCGGGGTCGCCTCCCTGAGCGAGCGCCGCCGCGGGCGCGGCATCCCGTGGCCGCGAGATGGGTAGAGCCGCCCTCTTCGCCGTCATCGCCTCGGCGGCGCTCCCGCTCGGTGCCTGGATCGGCGCCTGGCGCCCGCCGTCGAGGGCTGTGACCGCGGCTCTTCTCGCCTTCGCTTCCGGGGCGCTCCTGACCGCGGTCGCCTTCGAGCTCTTCGAGGACGCGTTCCGGCAGGCCGCCTGGCCGGCGGGGATCGCCTTCTTCGCCGGAGCAACCGTTTTCATCGTCGTCGACACCTGGCTCGACCGACGCACGGAGAGGCGGTCGGCCGCCGGCGCGGCGGTCGGTTTCGCGCTGCTCGTCGCCGTGACGCTCGACGGGGTGCCGGAGAACCTCGCGATGGGCGTCGCCTTGATCGAGGGCTCGAGCCCCACCCTCCTCGTCGCCATCTTCGCCTCGAACTTCCCGGAGGCGATCGTCGGTTCCGAGAGGATGCGCGAGGCGGGCCTCGACCGCACGCGCATCCTCGCGATCTGGACCGTGACGGCGGTTCTGCTCGCGGCCGCCGTGGTGGCGGGATACGGGGCGCTCAAGGGCCTCTCGGACGACGCGCTCGCCTGGCCGCTCGGATTCGCCGCCGGCGCCGTCCTCGCGTCGCTTGCCGACACCCTCATGCCCGAGGCTTACGAGGCGGGAGGGCCTTGGGTCGCCTATTTCACCGCGCTCGGCTTCCTCCTGTCGTTCCTCATCTCCGCGGCGTAGGAAGCCGCCGCCGGCTTACTCGCCCGGTTGCTCCGGGAGCCGGCCGAGCGTCGCCTCGACGGTCTCCCGTCCGCCGTCCCGGACGACCGTCACCTCGACCGTGTCGCCCGGGTCGCGCTCGCGAAGGGCCGAGTAGAGGTCTTCGGCGCTCCGGATCGGGTCGCGGCCCACGTCGACGATGACGTCGCCGGCTCTCAGGCCCGCCTGCGCGGCGGGCGAGCCTTCGCTCACGCTCTGAACGAGCGCGCCCTCCTCCACGCCGAGGTCGAACGAGCCGCTGATCTCCTCCGTCACGGACATCGGCACTACGCCGAGATACGCGTGCTCGGCCTCGCCCGTCTCGATGAGCTGCGGGACGACGTCGCGCACGACGGGCGCCGGGATGGCGAACCCGATCGACACCGCGCGAGCCGCGGGCGGGATGTACGCGACGTTGATCCCGATCACGTCCCCGTCGGCGTCGACCAGCGCGCCGCCCGAGTTCCCCGGCGATATCGCCGCGTCGGTCTGGATGAGATCGATGAGCGCCGGCGTGATCCCGCCGGACGGAAGGTCGCGGTGGAGCGCCGAGACGATCCCGGCCGAGACCGTGTTCGAGAGGCCCAACGGGCTACCGAGGGCGATCGCGAGCTCGCCGACGCGCGGTAGGCCGTCGGCGAACCGCGCCGGCGGCAGGCCCGTGCGCTCGATATCGACGACCGCGAGGTCGGTGCGCGGATCGGTCCCGACCACGCGGGCCTCGAGGCGCGTCCCGTTCGCGAGCGCGACCTCGAGATCGGTCGCGCCCTCGACCACGTGGTTGTTCGTCACGATCCGTCCCTCCGCGTCCCAGATGACGCCGCTTCCGCCCCCCTCGCCTTCGGCGCCCGCGACGAACACCGTGACCACCGACGGCGCGACCGCCTCGACGGTCTCGGGGATGTCGCCGAACTGACCCGCGGATCCCCCGCCCGTGCGCTCGACCACGGTGGTCGTCTGCGCGGTCGTCGTCGGGGCGGCCGTCTCCTCCTCGGGACCAGCGGAGCACCCGCCGACGGCGAGCGCGACGGCCAGGAGCGTCGCTGCCCGGCGCCTCATCGCATCACGCGGCTCGGCGGCGGCGCGGCAGGCCGACCTCGAGCGCGCGCGCGAGGTCCGTGATCGAGACGAAACCGGCCAGGCCGCCGTTCTCGAGGACGACACCACGGTTGACGTCCGCCTGGCTGAGCTCGGCGAGCGCGTCGACGGCGGTGTCGCTCTCGTGCAGGACCGGCACACGGTCTTTCGGGATCATGCAGTCGCGGACGAGCCGCGCGTCCCAGTCGGGGCGCGGCACCTCCGCGACGCACCGGAAGGCGAGGAGCCCGACGACGTCTCCGTCCTCCATCACGGGATAGCTCGTATAGCGGCGGTTCCAGGCCACCTCGTCCATGAAGCGCCCGATCGACATCCCGGCCGGCACCGTCACGGGCTCTCGGATCATGAGGTCGCGGACCCGCACGCCGCCGAGCGACTCGCTCACGATCGCGTAGCGATCCTCCGCCGTCGCCGCCTGCAGGAGGAACCAGCCGACGAACGCGAGCCACGCGCCGCTGAACGAGCCCTGGAATATCAACATGAAGAGGCCGGCCGCGATGAAGAAGAAGCCGAACGCGCGGCCGACGCCCGCGGCGAGCCGCGTCGCCTTCCGGAAGTCGCGGCCGAGGTGCCAGAGCACCGACCGCAGCACCCGCCCTCCGTCGAGCGGCAGGGCGGGGAGCAGGTTGAAGACGAGGAGCGCGAGGTTGATGTAGCCGAGCCAGGCGACCACCCCGTCGACGGCTTCCGCGGTCGAGATCGCCCAAGCGCCGACCGAGAAGAGGAGGCCGAGCGCGAGCGAGACGAGCGGGCCGGCGACCGCGATCCGAAACTCGGCGCCCGCGCTCGGGAACATGCCCCTGAACTTCGCCACTCCCCCGAAGAGCCAGAGCGTGATCCCGTCGATCTCCATCCCTTCGCGGCGCGCCTGGACGGCATGCCCCAGCTCGTGGAGGAGAACGGACGAGAAGAAGAGCACGGCCGCCACGAGCGCCATCCCGAGATACGTGCCGTCGGAGAGCCCGGGGTTCGAGGCCGGGAAGATCCCGGTCGCGAGCGTCCAGGCGATCAGGGCGAAGACGACGAGCCAACTCCAGTTGATCCCGATCCGGATCCCGAAGATCCGGCCCAGCTCGATGCTGGTCGTCACCGTGCGACCCTAGCCGTTTCGCCACGAGACGCGGAGAAGGCGATCGTCGTCCTCGGTCGGCGAGCCGCGCCCGTCGCGGTTGCTCGTGAGGAGGTAGAGCTCGCCGTCGGGTCCGACCTGTACGTCGCGGAGCCGGCCGAACCGGTCTTCGAACTCCTGTTCCTGGCCGGTGATTCCGCGCGGGTCGCCCGCGTCGACGCCCACCCGGTGCAGGTGGGTCCCGACGAGGGTGGCGAACAGGACGTCGTCGCGCCACGGCGGGATCGCGTCCTCCCCGTACCACGCCGCGCCGGAAGGCGCGATCGAGGATTCGTAGACGGCGAGCGGCGCGGCGAACTGCCCGTGGTTCTCGCCTTCGACGACGGGCCAGCCGTAATTGGCGCCCGGCTCGATCAGGTTGAGCTCGTCGTTGCCCGAGGCGCCGTGCTCGGTGGCGTACAGGTCCTCCGTCTCGGGATTCCATGCGAGGCCCTGCGGATTGCGGTGCCCGAACGAGTACACGGCCGAGCCGGGGAACGGGTTGTCGGCCGGGACCGATCCGTCGGGATTGATCCGGAGGATCTTGCCCCCCAGCGAGCTTCGGTCCTGGGCGAGCTCGGGCTGCGCCGCATCGCCGGTCGTGACGTAGAGCTTTCCGTCGGGTCCGAAGGCGATCCGGCCGCCGTCGTGGATCACCTCCCCCGGGATGCCGTCGAGCAGCACGGCGTCCTCGCTCAGGCGACCCTGCCGCTCGGTGTAGCGCACGACTCTGTTTTGCAGCCCGGACTCGCCTCGGTACGTGTAGTAGAGGTACAGACGGCCGTTGCGATCGAAGTCCGGGTCGAGGGCGAGGCCGAGCAGGCCGCCCTCCCCCTCGGCGGCGACGTCGTCGATCTGCGCGAGGGGCTCCCGTTGGAGGCCGCCGTCGGGTCTGAGGACGCGCAGGTGGCCCGGTCGCTCGGTCACGAACATGCGCCCGTCCGGAGCGATCGCGAGCGCCCACGGCGCCTCCAGCCCCGTCGCGACCGTCTCGACGCGGAGTCGCCCGTCGCTCGCACGCGGCTCGCTCTCGTCGCCGCACGCCGTGAAAACGACGGAGACGGCGAACCCGGCCAGGAGATACAGCGCTCGCAACGGCTTCCTCACGATCGACGGCGGACGCCGCGACTCTGCCAGACCGTCGTACCATGCCGAGCGATGCGGTCACCCGTCCTCCCCCTTCGCCCGTGACGCCTCCGCGGCTAGATCTCCCCGACGGGATCTCGGCCTGCCTCTTCGACCTCGACGGCGTCCTCACGCAGACGGCGAAGATCCACGCCGCCGCGTGGAAGCAGATGTTCGACGACTTCCTGCGCGACTGGGCGGACCGGACGGGCGCCCCGTTCGAGCCATTCGACCGACCGACGGACTACGACGAGTACGTCGACGGGAAGCCGCGCCTCGACGGCGTCCGCTCGTTCCTCGAGTCGAGGGGGATCACGCTCCCGATGGGGTCGCCGGCCGACCCACCGGACGCCGAGACCGTGCACGCGCTCGGCACACGAAAGAACGACCTCGTCCTCGAGCTCATCCGCGAGCAGGGGGTCGAACCGTACGAGGGGTCGGTTCGGTTCGCGGAGGCGGCGCGCGACGAGGGCCTCCGCCGCGCCGTCGTCTCGGCGAGCACCAACTGCCGCGACGTTCTCGTCGCCGCCGGGATCGAGCCCCTCTTCGAGCTGCGGATAGACGGGGTCGTCGCAGAGCGCGACGGTCTCGCCGGGAAGCCTGCCCCGGACACCTTCCTCGCCGCCGCGCGCGCGCTCGGCGCCGAACCGTCCCAGGCGGCCGTCTTCGAGGACGCGCTCGCCGGGGTCGAGGCCGGCCGCGCCGGCGCGTTCGGCTGGGTCGTGGGCGTCGATCGCACGGGGCAGGCGGACGCGCTCCGCCGCCGGGGGGCCGACGTCGTCGTCGAAGACCTGGCGGAGTTGCTAGACGGTCGATGATCGCGGAGGACGTCTTCGCGGTCGAGCCCTGGGCGGTGCCGGAGCGCAAGCTCGACCTCGAGCTCCTGCCGATCACCGAGTCCATCTTCGCGCTCTCGAACGGTCACATCGGGCTGCGCGGCAACCTCGACGAGGGCGAGCCCTGGGGATTGCCGGGGACGTACTTGAACGGCTTCTACGAGATCCACCCGCTCCCCTACGCGGAGGGAGGCTACGGCTATCCGGAGCAGGGCCAGGCGCTCATCAACGTCACGAACGGGAAGCTCATCCGGATGCTCGTGGACGACGAGCCCTTCGACGTCCGCTACGGGACCCTGGTGCGCCACGAGCGGCTCCTCGACCTTCGAGACGGCGTCCTTCGCCGCGAGGTCGAGTGGGTGTCGCCCGCCGGTCAAGCGGTGCGGATCCGCTCGACGCGCCTCGTCTCGTTCGTCCAGCGCGCCGTCGCCGCGATCCTCTTCGAGGTGGAGCCCGTCGACGAGCACGCGCGCATCGTCTTGCAGTCCGAGCTCGTCGCGAACGAGGCGGAGCCGGAGCAGTCGGACGACCCGAGGGCGGCCGCGGCCCTCCGCTCGCCGCTCGTGGCGGAGGAGCACCGGCACCGCGAGCTGCGCGCCGCGCTCGTCCACCGGACGCGCGAGAGCCGGCTGCGCCTCGCAGCAGGGATGGACCACATCGTCGAGGGCCCCGAGGGCACGGTCACCGCGGCGGAGAGCGAGCCCGACCTCGCCCGGTTGACGATCAGCACCGAGCTCGAGTCCGGCCAGCGGCTCCGGCTCGTCAAGTTCATCGCCTACGGGTGGTCGAGCCAGCGTTCGCTCCCGGCGCTCCGCGATCAGGTCGACGCGGCGCTCGCGGCCGCGAAGCGGAGCGGCTGGGACGAGCTCCAGCGGGCCCAGCGCGAGTACCTGGACGACGTCTGGGCGCGAGCGGACGTCGAGCTCGACGGCGACGCGCCGCTCCAGCAGGCGGTGCGGTTCGCCCTCTTCCACGTCGTGCAGGCAGGCGCTCGCGCCGAAAAGCGAGCGATTCCCGCCAAAGGCCTCACCGGGCGAGGCTACGACGGTCACAGCTTCTGGGACATGGACATGTACGTCCTGCGCGTCCTCACCTACGCCGCGCCGGAAGTCGCGCGCGACGCGCTCCATTGGCGGCACACGACGATGGACCTCGCGCGGGCTCGCGCCGAGCAGCTCTACCTCCAAGGCGTGACGTTCCCCTGGCGGACGATCCGCGGCCAGGAGTGCTCGGGCTACTGGCCGGCCGGAACCGCCGCCTTTCACGTCAACGCCGCCGTCGCCGACGCCGTGCGCCGTTACCTCGGAGCGAGCGAAGACGAGGATTTCGAGCGCGGCCCGGCACTAGACGTGCTGGTCGCAACGGCCCGCCTCTGGCGCTCGCTGGGTCACTACGACGCCGAGGGCGGATTCCGGATCGACGGCGTCACCGGGCCGGACGAGTACACCGCCCTCGTCGACAACAACGTCTACACGAACCTCATGGCGGCGCGGAACCTGCGGACGGCCGCGGACGTCGCCGTCCGCCACCCGCAACGGGCGGCCGAGCTCGGCGTCGACCAGGACGAGGCCGCGGGCTGGCGCAACGCCGCGGACGCGATGGTGATCCCGTTCGACCACGAGCTCGGGGTGACCGCGCAATCCGAGGGGTTCACCCGCTACAGGCCCTGGGACTTCGAGGGAACGCCGCCCGACGAGTATCCGCTCCTCCTCAACTTCCCGTACTACCTCCTTTATTCGAGCCAGGTCGTGAAGCAGGCCGACCTCGTCCTCGCGCTGTACGCCTGCGGCGACCAGTTCGACGCCGAGCAGAAGGCGCGCGACTTCGCGTACTACGAGCGCATCACCGTCCGGGACTCGTCCCTCTCGGCCTGCACACAGGCGATCGTGGCGGCGGAGGTCGGACATCTCGACCTCGCCTACGACTACTTCGGGGAGACGGCGTACATCGACCTCCGGGACCTCGCGTTCAACACCCGCGACGGCGTCCACCTGGCCTCCCTGGCCGGGAGCTGGCTCGCCGCCGTCGCCGGGTTCGGCGGAATGCGCGACCACGGCGAGACGCTCACGTTCGCTCCTCGGCTCCCGTCGCGGTTGACGCGCCTCGCGTTCCGGCTCACGTACCGAGGGCGACGCTTGCGAGTCGAGGTCGGGCCCGACGAGGCGCGGTACGAGCTCGTCGCCGGAGACGCCCTCGAGATCGCCCACCACGGCGAGGCGCTCACCGTGGCGCCGGACGCGCCCGAGACGCGCCCCCTTCCTCCGGCCCCCGAGCGGGAGAAGGCGGCTCAGCCGCCCGGGCGGTCACCGCCCCGCATCCACCGCGAGACGACGTAGCCGCGAGGCGGCCGCTCAGCGCGGATCGATCACGGTCACGCCCGTCGGCGACCCTTCGCCGAGCGCGGTCAGCGCCGCCGGCGCGTCGTCGAGGCCTATCTTCCTCGTGACGAGCCGGCTGGGATCGAGCTTCCCTCGCATGACGAGCTCGAGCAGAGCGGGATAGGCGTGAGCGGCCAGGCCGTGCGAGCCGAGGAGCTCGAGCTCCCAGCCCATCACGCGGTGGAACGGCACCCGCGGCGGGTCGGGGACGACGCCGACCTGGACGTGCCGGCCGCGCTTTCGGAGGCTGAGGATCGAGGCGACTGCGGTCGCCTCGGCGCCGAGCGCGTCGAGAGCGACGTGGGCGCCGCCGTCGGTCGCCTCGCGAACGGCGTCGGGGTCGCCGGCGGGCACGACCTTCTCCGCCCCGACGTCGGCGGCAAGCTCGAGCGCAGCCGGCGAGACGTCGACGGCGACCACGCGGGCGCCGGCGGCCGCCGCGATCATGACGGCGCTCAGCCCGACGCCCCCGCAGCCGTGCACGACCACCCACTCGCCCGGCCTCACCCGCCCGACCTGGAGGACGGCGCGGTAGGCGGTGGCGAACCGACACCCGAGGCTCGCCGCTGCCTTCGTGTCGAGCTCGTCGGGGAGCGGGACGAGGTTCACGTCCGCCCAGTCGATCGCCACCAGCTCGGCGAACGAGCCCCAGTGCGTGAACCCGGGCTGGCGCTGGCGATCGCAGATCTGGTGGTCGCCGCGCGCGCACTGTTCGCACGTGCCGCACGCGCAGACGAACGGAACGGTGACGCGCTCGCCCGCCTCGTGGCGCCTGACGTCTGGACCGACCGCCTCGACCGTGCCCGCGAGCTCGTGCCCCGGAACGTGCGGGAACGCCGTGATGTCCGGGTCGTGGCCCATCCAGCCGTGCCAGTCGCTCCGGCAAAGACCCGTCGCCTCCACCCGGATCACGGCTCCGTGCGGCGGCGGCTCCGGGTCGGGAACCGACTCGATCCGCAGCGGCTCCTCGAAGCCGTCGTAGAGGACGGCGCGCATGGCGGTATGAGATCACTCCGGTGGGGACGGCGACCCCGGCATCGGTCAGGGGCATCCCGGCCGGTCCTCCGGCCGCGTCAGGCGGTCAGACGATCGTGGCCACCACCGTCACCGCGAACGAGGCGATACCAAGGATCGACCGGCCGAGGTTGCCGCTGAACCAGCGGAGACGCATCGCGTCGACGTCTTCTCGTTCGCCACGCGTCGCGATGATCCGACGCTGGAGGGGGACCATCACCGCCAGGGAGGCGAGCAGGACGACGATGAACCCTGCTGCACCCAAGGCGGCGAGAACGCGTGCCCAGCCGTCCTCTGTAAGCGCGAATGCGATGCCCGAGATCGCCGCGACAACGGCGAGAGCCGGTTGGACGATGTCGGTCCGTCGAATCGTCTCCTCGAAGTCGGGCACGAATTGCGGAAGCGGCATTCGGCGCCAGATCGGTACACGCGACCACACGAA
>DASZKB010000011.1:0-2715 GCA_035947475.1 Gaiellaceae bacterium
CCGCCTCGCGCACGAGTGGATGCAGGCCCGGCAGGACCTAGAGGCGGCGAGGAGCGACGGAGAGCTCGTGACGCTGGTGCCCGAGTACGAGCGCGAGGTGGAGCGTCTCGAGGAGGAGCTCAAGCTCGCGCTCCTGGAGCGCGATCCGAACGACACGAAGGACGTGATCGTGGAGGTCCGCCAGGGAGTCGGCGGCGACGAGGCGGCGATCTGGGCGGCAGACGTCTTCCGGATGCTGAGCCGCTACGCCGAGCGGCGCGGGTTCAAGTGGGAGCTCCTCGGGTCGAGCCCGAACGAAGGCGGCGGCCTCAAGGACCTGACCTTCGCGGTGAAGGGCGACGGGGCGTACTCCGTCTTCAAGTGGGAGGGCGGGACCCATCGCGTCCAGCGTGTACCCGAGACCGAGTCGCAGGGCCGCATCCACACCTCCACCGCGACGGTGGCCGTCATGCCGGAGGCGGAGGAGGTCGAGGTCGAGATCGACCCGAACGAGCTCAAGATCGACGTCTACCGCTCCACGGGACCGGGCGGGCAGAGCGTCAACACCACCGACTCGGCCGTCCGCATCACACACGTGCCCACCGGGCTCGTCGTCGCGATGCAGGACGAGAAGTCGCAGCTTCAGAACAAGCAGAAGGCGCTTCGCGTCCTGCGCGCGCGCCTCCTCGAGGCGGAGCGAAAACGGCAGGAGGCCGAGCTCTCGGCGTCGCGGAGGGCGCAGATCGGCGGCGGCGAGCGCTCGGAGAAGATCCGGACCTACAACTTCCCCGAGAACCGCGTCACCGACCACCGCATCAAGCTCACGCTCCACCGCCTCGACGCCGTCCTCGACGGCGACCTCGGCGACCTCACCGAAGCGCTGGCGGCCGAGGCGCGCCGCCGCGCGCTCGAGACCGCTGCCACCGGCTAGGTGCCGCCGGTGACGACTCGCGAGGCGCTCCGCGAGGGAGTCCGCGGGCTCGAGGAGCGTGGCGTCCCGTCGCCGCGCGTCGACGCGGAGTACCTCCTCGCGCACGCCCTGCGCGTCTCGCGGACCGATCTCTACGCCGACGAGCGTGAGCTCGAGGACGCGGAAGTGGGGGTGTTCCACGCGCTCCTTCGCCGCCGCGCGGCGCGCGAGCCGCTCGCCTACATCCTCGGTGAGTGGGGGTTTCGGCGCCTCGACCTCGCCGTCGACGCGCGCGTTCTCATCCCGCGCCCCGAGACGGAGGTCGTCGTCGAGCGTTGCCTCGAGCGGCTGCGGGGTCTTCCCGAGCCGCGCGTCCTCGACATCGGGACGGGCTCGGGCGCGATCGCGCTGGCGATCGCCGACGAGCACCTGGGCGCGCGCGTGACCGCGACGGACAGCTCGGATGAGGCGCTTGCGGTCGCGCGCGAGAACGTTCGTAGAACGGGGCTCGCCGCCCGCGTCCAGCTCGTTCGCGGCGACCTCTTCGCAGGTGCGGTGGGCCCGTTCGACCTGGTCGTCTCCAATCCGCCGTACGTGTCGCGAGACGAGCTCGACTCGCTCCAGCCGGAGATCCGCGACTACGAGCCGCGCGAGGCCTTGATCGGCGAGGGCGTCGCTGTCGCCATCGCCGAGCGCGCCAGGGACGTCCTGCGCTCGGGCGGCTGGCTCGTCCTCGAGTGCGCGAACGGGCAGGCTGGCGAGGTCGCCGCGGAGCTTCGGTCGCTCGGCTACGCGGACGTCCTCCCGACGCCGGACCTTGCAGGGCGAGACCGCGTCGTAGAAGCTCGGCGGCCGTGAGCGAGGAGGCGATCGCGGCCATCCGTGCGGGAAAGGCGGTCGTCCTGCCGACCGACACGGTGTACGGCCTCTGCGTCGACGCGTACCGCGAAGCGCCGGCGCGGCGGCTCTACCGCCTGAAGGACCGCCCCGAGGGGATGCCGGTCGCGCTGCTTGCGGCCGATCTCGACGTGATCCTGGACGCTGTGCCCGAGCTCCGCGGCCGAAGCGCCGTCATCGCCCGCGCGCTCCTGCCGGGGCCCTACACGCTCGTCCTCTCGAACCCGGGGCGCCGGTTTCGCTGGCTCTGCGGGGCGAACGCGGAGGCGATCGGGATCCGAGTTCCGGAGGTGCCGCCGGCGGCGCGCGCGGTGCTCGACCGCGTCGGCGTCGTCGCCGCGACGAGCGCGAACCTGCACGGGGAGCGTGATCCCGCGCGTGTCGACGACATCCCCGCGAGCATCCGCGAAGGCGTCGCGGCCGTCGTCGACGCGGGTGAGCTGCCGGGCACTCCGTCGACCGTGGTCGACCTCACCGGGCCGGAGCCGAAGATCCTGCGCGAGGGCGCGGTGCCGCGCGAGGAGGCGCTCAGCAAGATCGAATAGATTTCCGGCGATGGCGGTCGCGGCCGAGACGATCCACGAGCTGCGGAGCGCCGGCCTTGCCGAGGTCGACCCCGAGATCGCCGAGCTGCTCGGCCGCGAGCTCGAGCGCCAACGGAACCAGATCGAGCTGATCGCCTCGGAGAACTTCACGTGGCCAAGCGTCTCGAGGCCGTCGGCAGCGTGCCGACGAACAAGTACGCGGAGGGCTACCCGGCGAAGCGCTACTACGGCGGGTGCGAGGTGATCGACGAGATCGAGCAGACGGCGATCGACCGCGCGAAGGAGCTCTTCGGTGCCGAGCACGCGAACGTGCAGCCGCACGCGGGGGCGCAGACGAACATGGCGGTCTACTTCGCCGCCCTGCAGCCGGGCGACACCATCCTC
>DASZKB010000012.1:0-4722 GCA_035947475.1 Gaiellaceae bacterium
TCCTCGAGCAGCGATCCGCGCCCGTCGACGACCCCGGCGAGGACGAGCTTGTCGAGCCGTTCGGGGACCGCCTCGAGGCTCGTCGCGTAGAAGTCGATCCCGAGCCCGTCGACCGGGAGCTCCGCGAGGCGGTCGAGGAGCGGGCCGGCGTCCCCGAACGTGACCTGGAGCGCGAGCGGCGGACCGCCCGCGAGCGCGGCGAGCGCCTCGCCTAGGCCGTTGACGTCAGGGTCGGACGCCCTGGCGAGGAACGGCTCCGCCAGGACGACGAGGTCGACGTCGGCGAGCGCGTCGAGCTGCGGCTTCAGGACGCCCTCGGCGAGCTCGCGCTGCGGGACGCCGCTCGCGACGGCGAAGGCGAACGGGGAGGGCAGGGTGACGAGGCGCGGGCCGGGGAGCCGCGGGACGTAGCGCTCGTCGAGCGCGCGCTCGAGGCGCGGCGCGTCGCCGGCGGCGTGCGCGGCCCGGTAGAAGGTGTTCGTGTCGAGGAAGCGCGTGAGCGGACCGAGCTCGAGGCCGGCGCTCGCCTCGACGAGCGGCCGGAAGAGGTCGTGCCACGCGAGCATGCCGTCGGCGAGAAGGTCGACGCCCGCCTGCTCCTGCGCGCGCAGGAGCGCGTCCAGGTCGCGGGCGGCCTGCTCGTCCACCGCCTCCTGCGTCGTGCGGCCGCGATCGAGGTCGCGCGTCGCCTGGACGAGCGCCTCGGAGCGCGGGTAGATGCCTGGGACGAATGCGCTCAGATCCAAGACCGGCTCCTTAAACGAAAAACTCCCCGTTCGGGAGCCGGAGCCTATCGGCTTCCGCCGGCTAGGCGCGGCACGAGCTGGGGCCGTCTCGCGACCTTCGAACCTATCTAGCCTCGGCCCGCGACGGCGATCTTGTTCTCGGCGTGGCGGAGCCGCTGCTCGGCGACCCAGCGGTCGATCTCCTCGTCGCCCGCGTCGGCGCGCTCGAGCAGCGCCCGCGCGTCGTCCGCCTCGCGACGGGCCGCCTCGACGTCGATGTCCTCGGCCCGCACGGCGTCGTCCACGAGCACGATCCCGCGGTCGCGCTGGATCTTGAAGTACCCGGGGCCCGCTGCAAACGCCCGCCAGTCGCCTCCCGCCTTCACCCGGATCTCGCCCGCCTTGAGCATCGCCACGAGGGGCGCGTGGCGCGCGAGGACGCCGATCTCGCCCGCGGCGCCCGGCACGATCAGCATCTCGGCCTCGCCCTCGAAGACGGCCCCTTCGGGCGTCACGACCGAGAGGTCGAAGGTGCGCTCGCCCTCGCGCGCGGACATCGTGCGTTACGAGGCGGCGGCGGCGCTCGGCTCGCGCTCGGGCTCTTCCTCCGCCTCGGCCTCCAGCTCCTCCGGCTGCTGCTCCTCCTCCTCCTCGGCGGCGGCGCCGCGGCCCTTCTCGACCGCCTCCTCGATCGTCCCGACCATGTAGAAGGCGCTCTCGGGAAGGTCGTCGTGCCGGCCGTCGATGATCTCGGAGAATCCCTTGATCGTGTCCTCGAGCTTCACGTACGTGCCGGGGCTGCCGGTGAACGCCTCGGCCACGAAGAAGGGCTGCGAGAGGAAGCGCTGGATCTTCCGCGCGCGCTGCACGACGAGCTTGTCCTCGTCGGAAAGCTCCTCGATGCCGAGGATCGCGATGATGTCCTGCAGGTCGCGGTAGCGCTGGAGGATCTCCTGGACGCGCGTGGCCGTCCCGTAGTGCTCCTCCGAGACGATCCCGGGCTGGAGCGCGCGCGACACCGAGTCGAGCGGGTCCACGGCCGGGTAGATCCCCTGCTCCGAGATCCGGCGCGAGAGCACGGTCGTCGCGTCGAGGTGGGCGAAGGTGTTCGCCGGAGCCGGGTCGGTGAGGTCGTCGGCCGGGACGTAGATCGCCTGCACCGAGGTGACCGACCCCTGCCGCGTCGACGTGATCCGCTCCTGGAGCTCGCCCATCTCGGTGGCGAGCGTCGGCTGATACCCCACCGCGGAGGGCATGCGGCCGAGGAGCGCCGACACCTCCGACCCCGCCTGGACGAACCGGAAGATGTTGTCGATGAAGAGAAGGACGTCCTGGCCCTGCTCGCGGAAGTACTCGGCGATCGTGAGTCCCGAGAGACCGACGCGGAGGCGCGCTCCGGGCGGCTCGTTCATCTGCCCGAAGACGAGCGCCGTCTTGTCGATCACCCCCGACTCGGTCATCTCCAGGTACAGGTCGTTCCCCTCGCGCGAGCGCTCGCCGACACCGGTGAACACCGAAAGGCCCTCGTGCTCCTCGGCGATGTTGCGAATCAGCTCCTGGATCAGGACCGTCTTTCCGACGCCCGCGCCTCCGAAGAGGCCGACCTTGCCGCCCTTCACGTAGGGAGCAAGGAGGTCGATGACCTTGATCCCGGTCTCGAAGATCTCGACGTGCGGGACGAGCTCCTCGAACGTCGGAGGGTCGCGGTGGATCGGCCACCGCTCGTCGGCCTCGGGAGCGTCCTCGCGCTCGTCGATCGGGTCGCCCAGCACGTTGAAGAGCCGCCCGAGGGTCGCCTGCCCGACCGGGACGGTGATGGGCGCGCCGGTGTCGAGCACCTCGGCGCCCCGCGAGAGCCCGTCGGTCGAGTCCATTGCGACGGCGCGCACCCGGTCGTTCCCGAGATGCTGCTGCACCTCGGCGACGAGGTTGATCGCCGGCCGCCCGTCGCGCGCCGGGACCGTTACCTGGATCGCGTTGTAGATCTCGGGCAGCTCGCCCGCAAAAACGGCGTCGACGACGACGCCCTTGATCTCGACGATCCTGCCGACGTTTCCCGACCCGCTCTCGTTCGCCATGCGGCGCCGAGTCTACCCGAGGTCGGGTTCGCGACTCTCCCGCTCGCCCTGGAAGAACTCGCCGACCGCCTCGACGGTCGCGTCTATCTCGGCCTCTCCGTGCGCGACCGAGACGAACATGGCCTCGAACTGCGACGGTGGGATGTACACACCGTGCTCGAGGAGATGCCGGAAGAGCTCGCCGTAGCGGTGGACGTCGCTCGCGGCCGCCTCGGCGAAGTCGCGAACCGGCCCGGTGCGCATGAAGAGCGTGGCCATCGCGCCGACGCGCTGAACGCACGCCTGGCCTTCGTCGGCGGCCTCCCGCAGCCCCTTCTCGAGGAGCTCGCCGCGCCGCTCGAGCTCTTCGTAGACGCGCGGGTCGCGTAGGCGTCTCAGCACCGACGCGCCCGCGGCCGTCGCGAGCGGGTTCCCGGCGAGCGTTCCGGCCTGGTAGACCTCGCCGAGCGGGGCGAGAAGGTCCATGACGTCGGCGCGGCCGCCTAACGCGGCCGCCGGAAGCCCACCGCCGACGATCTTCCCGAGGAGCGTGAGGTCGGGTCGGACGCCGAAGCGCTCCTGGGCTCCGCCGCGGGCGACCCTAAAGCCGGTGATGACCTCGTCGAAGACGAGGAGGGCGCCCCACTCGTCGCAGAGAACCCGAAGCGCCTCCAGGAACCCGGGCGCGGGCGAGACGACGCCCATGTTCCCGGCGACGGGCTCGACGAGAACGCAGGCGAGCTCCTCTCCGTGCCGGGCGAACGCCGTTTGCACCGCCTCCACATCGTTGTACGGGCAGAGGATCGTGGCCGCCGCGACGTTGGCCGGCACGCCGGGCGTCGCCGGGATGCCGAGGGTCGCCGGGCCGGAGCCGGCCGCGGCGAGGAGCGCGTCGACGTGGCCGTGGTAGCAGCCGGCGAACTTGAGGACGAGGTCGCGGCCGGTGGCGGCGCGAGCGAGCCGGAGCGCGCTCATCGCAGCTTCGGTCCCCGAGGAGACGAGCCGCACCTTCTCGACCGACGGCACCGCGTCGACGATCTCGGCGGCGAGCTCGAGCTCGGCCTCGGTCGACGCGCCGAAGGTCGTCCCTGCCTGGGCCGCGCGAGTGACCGCCTCGACGGTCTCGCCGTCGGCGTGCCCGAAGACGAGCGGTCCCCACGAGAGCACCCAGTCGACGTACCGGCTCCCGTCCGCATCCTCGACATGAGCGCCTTCCCCGCTGCGGACGAAAAGCGGCGCCTCGAGCCCCACCGCTCGCATCGCCCGGACCGGTGAGTTGACGCCGCCCGGGATCAGCGCGAGCGCGCGCTCGTAGAGGGCCGCCGAGCGGCCGGCCACCGACGACGAGCGCTTCATGCGCTCTGCTCGTCGAGCGCGAACAGGTGGCGAAGCGCGACGGCGTACGCGGCGCCGTCGGGTTCGGCTGCCGCCTCCTTGATCCGCACCGTCGGCGAATGAAGGAGCTTGTTGACGATCTGTGCCGTCACGACGTCCACGACCTCGCGCTCGCGCGGTGAGAGCGTCCGCAGCCGTGCCTCGCTGCGCGCGAGCTCATCCGCCCGGATCTCCTCTGCTCGTCGCCGCAGCGCCGCGATCGCGGGCACGACGTCGAGCGAGAGCCGCCAGGCACGGAAGCTTTCGACCTCCTGTCCGATCAGCTCGTCCGCCTCGACGATCTCGTCGCGTCGAGGAGCGAGCTCCTCGCCGAGGACGTCGCCGAGCTGGTCGATGTCGTAGAGGCTTGCTCCGTCGAGGAGCCCGATCGCCGGGTCGAGGTCCCGCGGGACGGCGATGTCGACGAGGAGCAGCGGCCGCCCGGAGCGGCGCCGAAGCGCGGGGGCGACGTCGTCGGCCGTGAGGACGTAACGCGGGCACCGCGTCGACGATACGACGACGTCGGCGAGCTCGAGCTCTTCGCCGATCCGCTCGAATCCGCGCGC
>DASZKB010000013.1:0-6789 GCA_035947475.1 Gaiellaceae bacterium
ATGACGCAGCCCATCCCGACCGTCGAGCCGTACGGGCCGGAGCGCGACCTCCTCGACGCGCTCGGCGTCGAGCGCTCGGAGCTTCCGGTGGAGGTCTACGACAACGGGGTGCAGCACGTCTACGTCGCGCTCGCCACCGAGGAGGCCGTCGCTTCACTGACGCCCGACCTCGCCGCGCTCAAGAGGCTTCCGGGTCTCGGGTTCAACTGCTTCGCCGGGTCGGGGGCGACGTGGAAGACCCGGATGTTCGCGCCCGGCGTGAGCGTCCCGGAGGACCCGGCGACAGGCTCGGCGGCGGGGCCGCTCGCGTGCCACCTCGCCCGGCACGGCCGTGTCGCGTTCGGCGCCGAGATCCAGATCTCACAAGGCGCGGAGCTTGGACGACCCAGTACGCTCTACGCCCGTGTCGAAGGCTCCGGAGACCGGATCGAGCGCGTGGAGGTCGGCGGAGCCGCGGTCGTCGTCGCACGCGGCGAGTTCCGGCTCGATAGACCGGGCTGAGCTCGACGAGGCGCTCGCGCTCGTCGTCGAAGCGGCGAGCGAGTACCTCGCCACGCTCGACGCGCGGCCGGTCCGGCTCGAGAACGCCGACGAGGTCGCCTCCTCGTTTGGTGGGTCGCTCCCCGAGCAGGGCGACGGCGCCCTCGAGACGTTGCGGACGCTCGTCGACGATGGTCTCGACGCGACGATCGCGTCCGCGGGCCCGCGCTTCTTCCACTTCGTGATCGGCGGCGCCACCCCGGCGGCGCTTGGCGGGGACTGGCTGACCTCGCTCGTCGACCAGAACGTCGGAGGCTGGGTCGCCTCGCCGCTCGGCACGCAGCTCGAGGCCGTCGCCGTCGACTGGCTGAAGGAGTTGTTCGACCTCCCGGCGGAGTGGGGCGGCATCCTCACGACCGGCGCCACGATGGCGAACTTCACCGCGCTCGCGGCGGCGCGGCAGTGGTGGGGGGAGCGGCACGGGGTCGACGTGGCCGAGGACGGCCTGGCGGGGCTGCCCCCCGTTCCGGTCCTCTCGAGCGGCTACATCCACGTGAGCTCGCTCAAGGCGCTCGCCATGCTCGGGATCGGGCGCGGGAACGTCCGCACCTTCGCGCGCGACGGTGCCGGGCGGCTCGACGTCGAGGCGCTCGATGAGGCCCTGCGCTCGCTCGACGGCGCGCCCGCGATCCTCGTCGCGAACGCCGGCGAGGTGAACGCGGGCGACTTCGACCCGATCGCGGCGATGGCGGATCTCGCCGAGGAGCACGGCGCCTGGCTCCACGTGGACGGCGCCTTCGGCCTCTTCGCGCGCGTCACGCCGCGCGCGGCCGCCCTCGCCGAGGGCGTCGAGCGAGCCGATTCCGTGATCGCCGACGGCCACAAATGGCTCAACGTTCCTCACGACACGGGCTTCGCGTTCGTGCGCGACCAGAGCCTGCTCGAGAAGACGTTCCGCGCGACCGCCGCGTATCTCCCGAGCGCGGACTTCCCGCACCCCATCTTCGGCTACCTGGGGCCGGAGATGTCTCGCCGGGCCCGCGGCCTCGCAACGTGGGCGACGCTGCGCGCCTACGGGCGAAGCGGCTACCGCGAGATGGTCGAGCGCCACCTCGAGCTCGCCCGCCGCGTGGGCGACCGCGTCGAGGCGGCGCCCGACCTCGAGCTTCTCGCCGAGGTCAAGCTCAACCTCGTCTGCTTCCGCTTTCGACCGCCCGGCGTGCCCGAAAGCGACCTCGACGCGCTGAACGAGCGTCTCGGCGAGGCCGTCCTGGAAGACGGCCGCGTCTTCGTGGGAACGACGACCTACGACGGGCGCGTCGCCTTCCGTCCCGCGATCGTGAACTGGCGAACCGACGAGGACGACGTCGACCTCCTCGTCGACGTGATCCGCGAGCTCGGAAACGACCTGAGCGCCGCGTAGGTCGCGAACGAGACCGCGAACGCCGGAAGCGACGCGCCGACCGCGAGCGATCCCGCCGCCGGTGCACCGGCGGCGAACGACGTCCACGCCTCTGGGGCGGTCGGCTGGATCCACTGGTACGCGGCGAAACCGAGCATCCAGGCGGTCAAGCCGCTCAAGCGGACGGCCGTCCTCGGCGCGGCGCCGACCAGGAAGTCTGCCGCGAGGACGCCGAAGAGCGGGACGAAGAAGGATCCGAGCAGGAAGAGGAACGGCTCGTACTGGACGAGGTCGATGGCGAGGGCTCCCGCCGTCGCGGTGGCCGCGGCCAAGACGATCAGCAGGCGCTGCGGTGCGGCCGGGACGAGGTTCTGAAGAGACACGGCGGCGGAGTAGACGTTCGCGAACGACTCGTCGGTCTCGCCCACCGTCAGCGCGAGCAGAGCGAGCCCGCTCGCGAGCCCGCCGGCGGCGACGGCCGGGGCGAGCCCGGCGGGGTCGTTGAAGTCGCGCGAGAGGAGAAGGAGCGCGCCGAGCGCGTAGAGCCAGACGTGTGGGACGAGGTACCCGGCAGCCGTCCCCCAGAACGCGCCGCGGCGAGAGCGGGCGAAGCGCGTGTAGTCGGCCGCGAGAGGAAGCCAGGAGGCCGACATCGCGATGGTGAGGTCGACGCCCTGCCAGAACGACAGCCCGCCCTCGCCGGGGCGATCCCAGAGCTCGACAAGGTCCGCGCCGGTCAGCGCCCACCAGGTGAGATAGACGGTCGACGCGAGGACGATCCACACGGCGAACCGCCGGACGTACCGACGCACGAACGAGATGGGCCCGGCGAGCGCGAGCAGGAGCGTTAGCGCGCCGGCGGCGACCACCCAGAGGGCCGTCGCGCCGAATCCGAACGCGCGCTCGGCGAGAGCCGCCGCGGCCGTCGAGATCACGATCAGCTCGAACGTCGCCCAGCCGAGGTTCTGCGCCACGTTGAGGACGGTGGGGGCGTACGAGCCACGCTGCCCGAGGGGGTCCCGCATCAGGACCATTCCGGGCACGCGGCGGTCGGCGCCGATGAGCCCGGCGAGGCCCAGGAGCGCGTTGCCGAGCACCGCTCCGACGAGGATGGCCAGGAGCGCGTCCTTGAGCCCGAGCGCCGGAACGAGGAACGACCCGTCGACGACGACGAGAAGGCTGATCCCGAGGTTGCCCCAGAGAAGGCCGGCGTCGAGGCCGGAGAGGGTGCGGAGGCGCTCGGGAACGGGCGTCACGCCCCAGCTCCGCTCACGCGAGTTCATCCGTCGCTCCCTTCGCTGGAATTACCCAGATCAGGTTCGGCGGGTCGAGGCTCCCAGCCCCCTCTCAGCCACTAGGAAGTGGCTCCCCGGTACCCGGGAACTCTACCGTTTGCGCTGTCGCGCCCCGATCCGTATCCTCCGCGGCGATGACTCCCGCAGCGCTCACCGGCGTCTGGTACTGGGCCGCGAGCGGGGCGGGAGCGTCGCCTGAGACGAGCTAGGCGCGAACAGCCCGTCCCCGCTCTTCGAAGACCTCCGGCGCGGAGGTCTTTTCGTTTGCGCGCGAACGCGCGCCGTCACCGAAAGGAGGCCTCAAGGCAATGAGCAAGACACAGCAGATCGAGACGAAGATCGTCCTCGACGAATCCGAGCTTCCGCGGCGCTGGTACAACGTCCAGGCGGATCTCCCGACGCCGCCGCGGCCCGTCCTCCATCCCGGCACGGGCGAGCCCGTCGGCCCCGACGACCTTGCCCCGCTCTTCCCGATGGAGCTCATCCTCCAGGAGGTGAGCGACCGACCGGAGGTCGAGATCCCGGACGAGGTTCTCGAGGCGTACCGGCTCTGGAGGCCGACGCCGCTCTACCGGGCCCGCCGCCTCGAGCAGGCGCTCGGGACGCGCTCGCGGATCTTCTACAAGTACGAAGGCACGAGCCCCGCCGGGAGCCACAAGCCGAACACGGCGATCGCGCAGGCGTACTACAACAAGGCGGAGGGGCGCTCGCGCCTCGCGACCGAGACGGGCGCGGGCCAGTGGGGAAGCGCGCTCGCGCTCGCGTGTCGGCTCTTCGAGCTCGAGTGCAAGGTGTACATGGTTCGCGTCTCGTACGAGCAGAAGCCATTCCGACGCTCGCTCATGGAGACGTGGGGCGCGACCGTGGTCGCAAGCCCGTCGGAGGACACGGAGAGCGGCAGAGCGATCCGAGCGGACCGCCCGGACTCGCCGGGAAGCCTCGGCATCGCGATCTCCGAGGCTGTCGAGGACGCGGCCCAGCGCGACGACACGGGCTATTCGCTCGGAAGCGTCCTGAACCACGTCCTTCTGCACCAGACGGTGATCGGCCAGGAGGCGCTCCTCCAGATGGAGCGCGCGGAGGCGTTCCCCGACGTGGTCGTCGGCTGCGTCGGCGGCGGGTCGAACTTCGCCGGGCTCGCCTTCCCGTTCCTGCGGGAGAAGATCGCCGGGCGGGAGCTCGACGTCCTCGCGTGCGAGCCGGCCGCGTGCCCGACTCTCACGCGCGGCCCGTTCGCGTACGACTTCGGCGACACGGCGAAGCTGACGCCGCTCGTGCCCATGCACACGCTCGGGCACGACTTCGTCCCGGCGCCCATCCACGCCGGCGGCCTTCGCTATCACGGAGTCGCGCCGCTCGTCTCCCAGCTCCTGCTCGACGGCCTCATCCGCGCGGAGGCGTACGGCCAGAGCGAGGTCTTCTCGTCGGCCCTCCTCTTCGCCCGCACCGAGGCGATCGTGCCGGCGCCGGAGGCGGCGCACGCCGTCCACGGGGCGCTGCGGGCGGCCGCGCAGGCGGACGAGGCAGGTGAGGAGCGGACGATCCTCTTCAACCTGTCGGGCCACGGGCACTTCGACATGGGCGCGTACGACCGGTTCCTCGCGGGCGACCTCGAGGACTTCGAGCTTCCGGACGACGAGATCGCGCGGGCGCTCCGGGCGCTCGAGGCGCTCCCGAGGCCCGCCTAGGACGATGCGTCGCGTGCGTCCGCGACCGAGAGCACCCGCTCGATCCCCGCGATGGCGCGGGCGAGCCCCTCCTCGTCGAAGAGGTAAGGGCGCGCGTTCAGGAGCTCGTGGATCGGGCCGTCGAGCGAGTCGGACCCGAGTGCGCCGTTCAGCGCGTAGCGGAGCGGAATCTCGTGGCAGATCACGAGTACCGACGCGTACGGCGCCTCGAGGACGTTCGTCCAGCCCGCCGCGTAGCGCCGGGCGGCGTCGTCCAGGCTCTCGCCGCCGGGGAAGGGCTCGCTGCGCGAGTGCGAGCGTTTCCAGGCGCGGTACTCGTCGAGCGAGGCCAGGTCGAACTCGCCCACGTCGATGTCGTCGAGGAGCGGCTCCGCGACGAAGGGAACGTCGCGGCCCGCCAGCGCGACCTCCGCGGTCTCCCGCGTGCGTGGAAAGCGGGTGTGGAAGCAGGCGTCGAACGGAAGGTTCGCGATCTCGGTGGCGAGGAGCGCGGCCTCTTCCCGGCCGAGGTCCGTAAGCCCGACGGGCCGGGACGGGTCGCCGTTCACCCGCCGCTCGAGGTTGAGCGTCGACTGAGCGTGGCGGGCGACGACGAAGAGGCGCACGGGCTAGATCACGAATTGTTCCCGCCGGAGCTCCCCCCGCGCGAAGCGCTCGAGCGAGAACGCGGAGAGGTCGAGCGTGGGCGTGCGCCCCGCCACGAGCTCGGCGACGTGCTCGCCGACGGCGGGGCTCTGCTGGAAGCCGTGACCCGAGAAGCCGGTGGCGTAGAAGAAGCCGTCCGGCTCCGCCGCCGCACCGACGATCGCGTTCCAGTCCGGGCTTACCTCGTAGAAACCCCACCAGGAGGCCTGGACGGGAAGGTCGGCGAGGACGGGAAGCCGCTTCGTCGCCGGCGCCGCGAGGTCCTCGACGCTCTCCTCGCGCCCGCCGAAGACGAGCCCCGGCCCCTCCCGGTGGAAGTAGAAGCCGCTCGAGAAGTCGATCGTGAGGGGCAGAGCGTCCGGAAGGCCCGGCGCCTCCGGCGTGTAGTGCATCCAGCGGCGTTCCCCCTCGACCGGGATCTCGACCCCGGCCAGCGCGCCGACCTCGCGCGACCAGGCGCCCGCCGCGCACACGACCGTGCTCGTCGCCACCGTCCCCGTGGTCGTCGCGACGGCGGCGATGCGGCCGTTCGCGAACCGGATTCCCTCGACGCGCGCCCGTTGCCGGATCCGCACCCCGCGCCGCGCGGCTGAAGCCGCGTAGCCCCGCACGACGCCTTCGGGCGTCGCGTAGCCATCGAGCCGGCAGAACGTCGCGGCGAGGAGGTCGCCCGTCTCGAGCTGCGGGACGAGCTCGGCCGCCTCGGCCGGCGCGAGCTCGCGCGACGGAACGCCGAGGCTGTTCTGGAGCGCGAGCGCTTGCCGGAAGCGGGCCAGATCGGGCTCGGCATCGAGCAGGAAGAGGTAGCCCGACTGGCGGAAGTCGATCTCGACGCCGTGGCGCTCCTCGAACGACGCGAACTCGGCGAGGGACCGAAGCGCGATCCGGATGTTGAGCTCGTCGGCGAACTGCGTCCGGATCCCGCCGGCCGACTTGCTCGTCGAACCGGACGCGAGCTCCTCCCGCTCGAGGAGCACCACGTCCGTGATGCCGAGCTCCGTGAGGTGGTACGCGATGCTCGTCCCCATCGCCCCGCCCCCGACGATCACCACGTCGGCCGTCTCGGTCACGGCGCCATCCGGCTTAACTTCGGCTTAACCCGTCGCAACCGCCGGTTCACGACGGCCTCGGTAAAAAACCTGCGTGCGACGGCAGCGAGCTTCCCGCGCACGCAGGTTTTTTACCGACGCCATGGTGAACCGGCGGTTGCGACGGGTTAAGCCGAAGTTAAGCCGGATGGCGCCGTGACCGAGACGGCCGACGTCGTGATCGTCGGGGG
>DASZKB010000014.1:0-1697 GCA_035947475.1 Gaiellaceae bacterium
GCTCGCGACGCAGGAGCTCGTGACCCTCATCGGGATCGCGGCGGCGTCGCCGACCGCGGCCAGGCGGCTCATCGGCGTCGAGGCGACGGGGATCAACGCCTGTCCGTGCGCGCAGGGGCTCGTCCGCGAGCAGGCCGCCGAACGCCTGGGCGACGCCGGCTTCTCCACCGGGGACGTCGAGCAGATCCTCGAGCTCGTCCCGCTCGCGACGCACAACCAGCGCGGACGGGGAACGCTCTACCTCGGCACCGAGCTTCGCCTCAACGCGGAGACGCTCGTCGACCTGGTCGAGCGCTCGATGAGCTCGCCGGTGTACGAGCTTCTCAAGCGGCCGGACGAGCTCTTCGTCGTCGAGCACGCGCACCTCGCGCCGCGGTTCGTCGAGGATTCGGTGCGGCTCATGGTGAAGAGCGCGCTCGAGGCGTACGGCGAGCTCGACGACGACGACTTCGTGCTCGCTCGGCAGGTCAACTTCGAGACGATCCACACGCACGACGTCCTCGCCGAGCGCTTCGGGACGGTCGGCGAGCTCCGCCCCGAGCTCGCCACGGGCGAGCCCTCCGCGAGGCACACTCAGCTTCGCGACTGGCTGCGGCTCTAAGTCGAGATCTGGTACTTCGAGACCCAGTCGTTCACGACGCTCCAGTCCAGGTTGTTGAAGAACGCCTGGATGTAGGACGCGCGGTCGGTCTGGTAGTCGAGGAAGTACGCGTGCTCGTAGACGTCGAGCGCGACGAGCGGCGTCGCGTTCCAGATCGGGAACGTGTTCTGCGTGTCGCCGATGTAGTTGAAGAGGCGCTCCTCGTCCCAGTCGTACGCGGTCCACGCCCAGCCGCGCCCGGCCATCCCCGTCGCCCTGAGGTCGTCGCGCCACGCCGGGATGCTTCCGAAGTCGCGCTCGATGAGCCCGGCGATCGGGCCGTCCGGATCGCCCCCGCCGCCGCCCAGGTGCTCGAAGTAGATCTCGTGGTTCTTGATTCCGCCGATCGCGAAGGTCAGATCGACCTTGAGCGCCCTGACGTCCGAGTAGACCTGGTTTCCGGCCGAGAGGTCGACGTCCGCTAGCCGGCCGAGGATCTCGTTTCGCTTGTTCACGTAGCCCTCGTAGAGCTTGTAGTGCGCCTCGACCGCGGCGCGCGAGATGCCGTCCATCTCGAATAGCTCGGGCCTGAGCTCGCGCGCGGCGATCTCCTCGTGATTGAAAGCGAGCGTCGCCATCCGTCCCCTCTCGTTGCTCTCGGCTTCGGGCGAGAGCTTATCGTTCGACCGTGGCCCGTCCCCCTCGTGCCGCGCTCGTCACCGGCGGGACCGGCCGCGTCGGACGCGCGATCGCCGCGCGCCTCGAAGCCGAGGGCTTTCGGACGCTCGCGGCGGGGCGACGCGACGGTGACCTCGCCCGCGCAGATGCGGCCCGCGCGCTCGTCGAGCGCGCCATCGCCGAGCTCGGCGGCCTCGACCTCGTCGTCAACGGAGCCTCCGAAGGGTTCGAGCCGAGGCGCTTCGAAGACGTGGATGAGGGAGACTGGAACCGCGCGCTCGGCGCGACCGCGAAGGGAAGCTTCTTCGTCACCCAGGCGGCGGCGGCACACCTGCGCAGGTCGGAGCTCGGGCTCGTAGTCATGCTCGAGGACGTCGCCGCATACCAGCCGTGGCCCTCGTTCGCGCCGCACTGCGCCGCGAAGGCGGCTCAGGCGATG
>DASZKB010000015.1:0-7329 GCA_035947475.1 Gaiellaceae bacterium
CGCCAACACCGGCGACGGCGACTGGACGGGTGGAAACGACGGGACCGCGGGTGGAGACAACACCGACGCGCCCGTCGGCGGCGGCGGAGACAGCGCCACCGGCGGCGGCGGAGACAGCGCCACCGGCGGCGGGGACACTTAGCCCGTTTCCCCCCCTCGCACGCGGAGAGGGCCTCAGCGCCGCATCGCCGAGGCCCTCTGTCGTGCGGCGTCTCGCCGCGATCTCGGTCGTCACGACTCCCGGACGGGAACGCGTACCCGGCAGGTGGCGACGGACGGCACGAAGAGCGTCACCGTCCCAGCTTTGGTCGGGCGCATCGAGAGACGCGCCACGCCGCTCACGCTCGCTCGGGCGGATCTGGTCGTCCCGGGACCAACCGCGACGACGCGACGCAGGGCGACAGGGTTGGCGCCGACGCGGACGGCGGCGCTGAGCGTCGCACGGACGCCGGCGCGGAGCGGTCCGCCGGTAACCCGCATCCGGCAGCGCGTTGGCGCGACGACCGTTGCCGTCGCTGCCCTGTCGTTCGTCTCGTTCTCGTCCGGCGGGTCGGTCGACGTCCACGCCGAGACGGTCGCCGTCCCGGGGGAAGCGGCCCAGAGCACCAGCCGCACGGTCGCGCTCTCCTCGCTCGCGAGCGACCCGATCGCGCACCGTGCTCGCGCAACGTCGCACGCTCCCCGGCTAGCGCTCGCGCCGCGCACCGTCCACCCGACGGGCCGCGAGAGCTGGACGGTCGTCGCGGAGACGGGCTCGTGGCCGACGTTTCGAGCGGTGGCGAGGTACACGACGTAGTCGCCCTGCTGGGCGCGCGCGGGCCCCGTCAGCGTCACCGCGACGTCGCGCGATGGGTGCGCGGCTGCTCTCGCGACCGGCGCAGCCTCGAGAACCGCCGCGACGGCGAAGACGACCGCTAGAGCGAGGAGCACCAGATACGTGAAGACCCGGGCCTTCTCGCCGCGGCCGAGCTCGCCCCACGTAGGCGATGCGAACCTTTCGCGTGCAGCGCTCATCTCCATCTCCTCCCTTCCGGCGCGAACGCCTGTTTCACGGCTTCGACCCTAGGAAGGAGGGACGGCGCCTACATCGATGAAATCCCTCTGTCGCATGCGGGCTTTGCCTCGATCGCGAAGGGCGAAGCGATGAGAGCGCTCGACGCCGTCGCGCGACTCGAGGCGCTGGCCGCCCGGCTCGACGCGCGCGCGGGCGCGCTAGAGGCGCGCAGGGACGCGCGCTGCGTCTTCACGCACGCGTACGCGCTCATGACGCGCCGGCTCGCGGCGGAGCTTCCCGCCGCCGACCTCGACGACGCCGGCTGGGTCGTCGATCTCGCCGACGCGTTTGCGGAGAAGTACTTCTCCGCCCTCGAGGCGTACGACCGCGGCGGCGAGCCGCCGGCGGCCTGGCAGGCGGTCTTCGCGACCATCGGCAGCCGGCGGACCTCCGTGCTCGAGGAGCTCGCGTTCGGCGTCTACGCGCACATCGTCCGCGACCTGCCGCACACCCTGCGGGAGGTCGGCCTCACCGATGCCGGCGGGCGCTCGCGCCTACGCGACCACCACACGGTGACGGCGATCGTGGGGCGGGCGATCGACGACGTCCAGGCGGCGATCAGCGAGCGCTACGGACCGTACGTTCGCGCGCTCGATCGAATCGGGCACCGCTACGACGAGATCCTCACCAACTACGGGATCCGGCTGAGCCGTGGGATGGCCTGGTACAACGCGCTCCGGCTCGACGACCCGCGCTCCGCCGCGTCCGCTTCGGGGGCGCTCGAGGAGAGCACGCGCGTGTTCGTCGCGCAGGTCATGAACCCGCCGCTCCTTTCGCTGCGAGCGTTCCTTCGCGCGTCGCGGTGGTTCGCCGCGCTCCTTCGCCGCTGGCCGAAACCCACATAAGAGAGGGGGCCCGGTCACCCGAGCCCCCTCGATGTCCGACTACGAGAGAGAACCTACGGACACGCGGTGCGCCTATCGCCGCGGTCGGCGCGGCAGACGTCTCGCCCTCGACCGCCGTTCACGAGGTCATCGGCCTGCCGGTCGCGAGCGTCGAGGCGGTCGCGTCCGTAGCCGCCGTCGAGCGAATCGGCTCCCGACCGGTCGACGATCTCGTCGGCTCCGTAGCTCCCGAGGACGAGGTCGTTTCCTCTCCCGCCGAAGACGAGGTCGGTCCCCGCTCCGGCGAAGACGACGTCGTTCCCGCCTCGCGCGCGGATGAGGTCGTCGCCGCCGGCCCCGCGGATCTCCTCGGCGCCCGGCGTCCCCACGAGGACGTCCCCTCCGGCGGTCCCTCGCACGACAGGCCGCCAGCTCAGATTGAACGTGCCGCTCTCGCCGTCGAAGCCGTCGACCGCGATGCGGTACGTCTGCCCTTGCGCGGCCCTGAAGCTGACGCGACTGGAGCAGCAGCCGAGGAACGGGTCGTCGTCGTTCAGGGTGACGCGGCCGAGGTCCGGCACGCTCGTTCCGAGGTAGACACCGACGACCGTGTCGAAGTTGCTCCCGACCGTGTCGAAGCTGACGAGGCCGCTCGCAGGGGCCGTCCAGCGGTACCAGACGCTCGTCCCGCCCGGATCGCCCGGTTCAGCGGTCGCGCCGGACGAGCTTCCGGTGACGATGCCGCTCCTCCCCTCGAGCTCGGCCGCGTCCGCGAGGTTGTCGTTGAGCGGAGCGGGCCGCCACGCCAAGCCGAGGTATCCGGTCTTCCCGCCGAACCCGTCGACCGCCACGTGGTACACCGTGCCGGCTGCGGCCCGGAAGCTCACCTGGCTGTCCCAGCCGGTGTCGTCGCTCGCGACCCGCGTGAGATCGCCGAGCCCGCCGCCGGTGTAGACGGCGAGGATCGTGTCCATCTCGCCTGCGGTCATGAACGCGTACTGACCGGGGGCGGGCGCGGTCCAGCGGAACCACACTGAGGCCCCACCCGGGTTGCCCGCGTGGTTCGGCTCGAGCGGCTCCTTCGTCGCGCCGAAGTTGTGGCCGCTGACCGAGCCTCGCTCCCCTGCGATCGCCCTCGCGTCGGCGAAGTTGTCGTTCGCCGGCGCCTCGGGCCTGGCAAGCGCGCCCGGGACGAACGCGCACGCCGCCAGCACGACGGCGAGCGCCGCGCTCCTATTCCGAGTAATCCGCCACATCGCTCCTCCTTTCGGTTGAACGATGTAGACAGTAGACGACTAGTTATGATTAGTCAAGAGCTAGGCGAAAAGAGATTACGCGCCGCCGCCAGAACCTCGTCGAGGTCGGGCACCTCGCGTGCGCCGTAGCGCCATGCGCCGCGCACGACGCCCTCGCGATCGACGAGGAAGGCGCTGCGCTCGGCGACGTCCGGAAGGCCCCGGTACACCTGTGTGATCCCTAAGGCGCGGACGGCGTCGCCGGTCCAGTCGGAAAGGAGCGGGAAGTCGAGGCCCAGCGCCTCCTTCCACGCCCGGTGCGACCACGGGCTGTCGCGCGAGACGCCGAAGACCTGCACGCCGGCCGACTCGAATTCCGTGCTCCTGTCACGCAGGAGCGTCATCTCGTCAGTTCAGGTGGCCGACCAGTCGAAGAGGTAGAAGAGGAAGAGGCCCGGGCGGTCGCGCGTAAGCTCGGCGAGGGCGGCCGCCTCGTCGGGCGCGAGCCAGACGTCGACGTCCGGGACGCGTTCGCCGACGCCGATCACGCGGCCGCGGGCGCTCGCGCGGCCGCCTCGGTCGCCTCGGCGACCTCTCTCGCCACCTCGACGATGTCGCGGTTCGCGTTGTAGACGCGGAGCTGGCGGTCGGCGCCGTTCCCCTTCGCAAGGAGCTCGCGGATCCCTTCGAGTTCGCGCTCCGAGCCGAGTTCGCGGGCGTGCGGCTCGAGCTCGCGGAGCATCCGTCTGACGAGCTGCGTGACCGGGACGCGATTTCTGCGCCCCGTCCAGAGGTCCATGACGGGCGCCTCGAGCCCGTAGCGCGCCGCCAGCCACTTGTTCTCGGTGGTGAGGATGCGGTGGAACGACGGAAGCTCCTTGCCGGCGTCGAACTGCTCCGAGTAGTACTTGACGAGGGCCTGGATGTACGCCGCGATGGCGACGACGTCCTCCACACGGCTGACGGCGTCCATGACGCGCATCTCGAGCGTCCCGAAGCGCGGGTGCGGGCGGATGTCCCACCAGATGTGCGTGTAGTCCGCGATGCAGCCCGTCTTCTCGAGCTGCCCGACGACCTCGGCGTACTCGTCGTACGTCGTGAAGCGCGGGGGCATCCCGGAGCGCGGGAACGCTGCGAACACCATCTGCCGGCTCGAGGAGAGGCCGGTCGGATCGCCGCGCCAGAACGGCGAGTTTGCCGAGAGCGCGAGCAGCTCGGCGACGTGCGGGATCATGGCGCCCATCACCTGAACGGCCTTGTCGGGGTGGTCCACGGCGACGTGGACGTGGAGGCCGAAGATGAGCTCCCGGCGCGCGACGTACTGGAGCTGGTCGACGAGGTTCCGGTAGCGGTCGCGCGCGGTTATCCGCTGTCGCTCGAAGAGGCTGAACGGGTGCGTCCCGGCCGAGCCGACGCGAAGGTCGTTCTCGCGCGCGACCCCCACCACGTAGGTGCGGAGGTCGCAGAGCGCCCTCGAGACGTCGGCCGGCGTTCGGCAGATCGGCGTCGAGATCTCCACCACGGACTGCATGAGCTCGGGGCCGATGCGCTCGACGTACTCGCCTTCCCGGACGGCCGTGAGGACGGTGTCGACGTGCTGGACGAGGTCGTACGACTCCGGATCGAGGAGCATGTACTCCTCTTCGACGCCGAGCGTGTACGGCTCGCCGCTGCCGAACCGGTGGTCGAGGACGCTGCCGCCCTCGGCGAAGCCCTGGCCGGTGATCGAGGGAGGAAAGATCTGCTTCATGGCGGAACGAGAATCTACCGGGCGCTGCTAGATGTAAGAGGCAAGGCGATGACGACGCGCGTTCTCCTCCTCGTGCTCCTAGTGGCGGCCGTCGCCGGCTGCGGCGGCGGCGGCAACGGCGGGGAAGCCGAGCGGACCACGACCGCGACCGCTACCGGCCCTGTCTTCGAGCGCGGCACGGTCGTGATCGAGAGCGGGAGCGGCGAGGTGGAGGTCGCCGTCGAGATCGCGGAGACACCGGTGCAGCAGCAGCTCGGCCTCATGCACCGGGAGTCGCTCGCGCGCGAGGCGGGGATGGTTTTCCTCTTCGCGAAGGAGACGCGCGGCGGCTTCTGGATGAAGAACACGCTCATCCCGCTTTCGATCGCGTTCTTCGACGCCGACGGGAGGATTCTCCGCATCCTCGACATGGAGCCTTGCGAGGCCGACCCGTGCCCGGCGTACGACCCGGAGACCGCGTATCGCGGCGCGCTCGAGGTGAACAAGGGCGCCTTCGCCGAGTGGGGCGTCTCGGAGGGCGACCGCGTTCGCGTCGAGCGCTAGTCTGCGACGACCGCGTCGGCCTCGAGTTCGACGAGCCAGCGCGGGTCGACGAACCCGCGGACGACGATGACGGCGTTCGTCGGCCGGACGTCGGCGAAGACCTCGCCGTGCGCTCGGCCTGCCTCCACCCAGTCCTCCGCGCGCGTGAGATAGATCCGGGTCCGGACGACGTCCTCGGCGCTCGCGCCGGCCTCCTCGAGCGCGGCGAGGATGATCTCGAGGCACCGCCGGGTTTGCCCGTAGGCGTCAGGAGGGGGCTCGGCGCCGTTCGGCATGATCGGCGCGGTGCCGGCGACGTAGACGTGAGAGCCGACCCGGACGGCGCGAGAGAAGCCCACGATCCGCTCATACGGCGAGCCCGACGCGATCAGGCGGCGCTCCATAGGGCGCGTAGTATCGCCCGCCGTGCGCGCCCTTCGGCAGATCGACGGCTGGCCGGCGCGCAACGCGGCCGCCGGCGTCGCCGCTCGGGGCGCGGTTCTCGGCGTGCGCGGCCCGGCCGAGCGAATCTTCCGGTGGGCATCCGTCACGAAGCTTCTCACCGCCACGGCGGTCCTCATCGCGCGCGACGAAGGGATCGTCGGCCTGGACGAAGGCGCGGGGCCGCCGGGCGCGACCGTGCGCCACCTCCTCGCGCACGCGGCCGGGCTGCCCCTCGACGGCGACGCGCCGGTCGCCCAGCCGGGCGCGCGCCGGATCTACTCGAACACCGGGTTCGAGATCCTCGCCGACCTCGTCGCCGCGCGGGCCGAGATGCCGTTCGCCGCGTACCTCCATGCGGCGGTCGTCGAGCCGCTCGCGCTGGCGCGCACGCGTCTGGACGGGTCGGCGGCCTGGGCGGCGCGCGGCCCGCTCGAGGATCTCCTCGCCTTCGGGCGAGAGCTCCTCGCGCCGACCGTGATCGCGGAGGAGACCCTGGCCGACGCGACCACGGTCGCGTTTCCGGGTCTGGTCGGGGTCCTACCGGGCTTCGGGCGGCAGGAGCCGAACGATTGGGGGCTCGGGTTCGAGCTTCGGAACGATAAGTCGCCCCACTGGACGGGCCGCCGTAACTCGCCGCGCACCTTCGGGCACTTCGGCCGCTCGGGCAGCTTCCTCTGGATCGACCCGGACGCCGGAATCGCGTGCGCCTGCCTCGGCGACCGCGAGTTCGGCGGCTGGGCGGCCGACGCGTGGCCGGCCCTCTCGGACGCCGTCCTCGCGGAAGTCAGCGCTCGCTGAGGTCGCCCTCGTGCTCGCCGGGGTCGATGACCCGCTCGGGGTCGTCGTGCGCCGGGTAGCGCTCGGCGTCCTCCTCGGCGCGCCGCTCGGGCGGCGCATCCTCCTCGGCGGGCGTTGGGGCCGGCTGCTCGGACATGGCGTAGGCTCGATCCTATGCCAGCGGCGAGCGACCTCGCGTCGTGGCGAGCGTGCCCGCGGTGCGGCGACACGCTCGAGCACGAGGCCAGCTCGGTTCGCTGCCCGGCGTGCGGGCTGACCGTGTACGCGAACCCGGCGCCGACGGCGAGCGCGATCGTCCTCGACGGGCGCGGGCGCGTCCTGCTCGCCCGGCGTGCCGCCGAGCCCGGCAAGGGGCGCTGGGACCTCCTCGGCGGCTTCATCGACGAGGACGAGGCGCCGCTCGCGGCGCTTCGCCGTGAGCTCGACGAGGAGATCGGGACCGAGATCGAGCCAGGCGAGTTCGTCGGCGGCTTCGCCGACCGCTACGGCGAGGACGGGCCGCCGACCGTCAACTTCTACTGGACGGCGCGCGTGCGCGGGGAGCCGCAGCCTTCCGACGAGATCGCGGAGCTGCGCTGGTTCGAGGCCGACGATCTTCCCGCGCCGGCCGAGTTCGCGTTCGCGAACACGGTCGAGGCGCTGCGGGCCTGGCGCAAAAAGTAGGCCGACCCGTTACGAAAAATGGGCCGATCGGCCTATGAC
>DASZKB010000016.1:0-6244 GCA_035947475.1 Gaiellaceae bacterium
CCGGAGCGCGCTCCTTTGGAACGACGGCGAGGGCCGGTTCGCCGAGGGCGGGGAGGCCGCGGGCGTGGGCGTCTTCGGCTGGTACACGGGCGCCGCCGCCGGCGACGTCGACGGGAACGGCTGGGTCGATCTCGTGGTGACCGGCTACGTGGACCAGGCGAACCGGATCCCCGAGGCGACGCTCGGGTTCCCGAACACCTACCTAGGGCGACGCGATCTTCTCTTTCTGAACGAGGGCCGAGGCCCCGACGGGCGGGTCGCGTTTCGCGAGGTGGGCGCCGAGGCGGGCTTGGAGGTGGTCGGCTTCGCGTACGGGCTCGGTGTCGTCCTGAGCGACTTCGAGCGCGACGGCGACCTCGACGTCTACGTCGCCAACGACACGAACCCCAACCGGCTCTACGAGAACGTGCAGTGGCCGGGCGGCGCCGAGGCTGACCCGGCCGGCCTGGGCTTCCGCTTCGAGGAGCGCGCCGCCGCGGCGGGCGTCGCCGACGAGGGGAGCGGCATGGGGATCGCGAATGCCGACTTCGACGGCGACGGCCGCGCCGACCTCTTCGTCTCGAACTCGCGCGGGCAGGTGCACGCGGTCTACCGGAGCAACGCGCCGGACGAGAACGACCCCTCGTACACCGACGTGCGCCGCGAGCTCGGCGTAGACCTCGGCCGCTCCACGGGGTGGGGCGTCTCGTGGAGCGACCTGGACCTCGACACCGACCTCGACCTCGTCCTGGTGAACGGCCGCGTTCCTGTCACGGACCTCGCCGAGGACGCGGAGCCTGCACAGGCGTACCGAAACCTGGCCGTCGAGGGAAAGCCGGGGTCGTTCGAGGGGGTCGGCGACGCCGTCGGCCTCGACCGCGTGGGCGCGCTCGTCGGCCGCGGGAGCGCCGCTGCCGACTACGACAACGACGGCGACCTCGACGTCGCGGCCGTCGCGCTCGGCGGGCCTCTTGTACTCCTCGAGAACACGGGCGCAGCCGCGAACTGGCTCGAGCTCGCGCTCGAGGGCTCTCCGCCCGGCGCCGAGGCGACGCTCGTCCTCCCGGGCGGTCGCGAGCTCCGGCGAGAGCTGCAAGCGGGGAGCAGCTACCTCTCCTCGGAGGACCCCCGTCTCCACTTCGGGCTCGGCGGCGCGGAGGTCGTGCCGGAGGTCGTCGTCCGCTGGCCGGGCGGCGAGGAGACGAGGCTCGCCGACCTCGAGGCGAACCAGCGCGTCGAGGTGGAGGCGCCGTGATCAGGGCGGCGGCGGCCGTGCTCGCGCTCGCCGTTCTCGCCGGCTGCTCGGTCGGCGGCTCGGACGGCGACGCGTACCTCGCCGAGGACTGCAGGCCGCGCGACTTCGGGGGACGCTCGGTCGCGCGGGTGTGGAACGAGGCGCTCCTCGAGGCGATCAGGCGTGACACGCCGGCGCCGACCGTCCACGCCCGGAACCTCTTTCACACGTCGGCGGCCATGTGGGACGCGTGGGCTGCGTACGACCCGGCCGCCGAGGGCTACTTCGTCAAGGACAAGGCGGAGGCGAGCGACGTCCACGCCGCCCGGGAGACCGCGATCAGCTACGCCGCCTATCGCGTGCTCCTGCACCGCTACTCGTTCGCGTCGGGGCTCCAGGAGACGTTCGACGAGCTCGCCGCCACGATGGAGGGGCTCTGCTACCGGATCGACTACGTCGCGACCCGCGGCGACTCGCCGGCCGCTCTGGGGAACCGGATTGCGTCGACCGTGATCGCGGCTGGCCGCGATGACGGGGCGCGCGAAGACCTTCGTTACGCCAACCCCGCGTACAAGCCCGTCAACCCACCGCTCGTGGTCGCCGAACCGGGCACCGAGATGGTCGATCCAAGCCGGTGGCAGCCGCTCGCTCTCGCCCGCACCGTCGCGCAGAACGGCGTTCCAGTCCCCGGCCGCGTGCAGGCGTTCATCGGCTCGCACTGGGGCGGCGTGGACGGGTTCGCGCTTCCGCCCGCGAACGACGGGGTCCCCATCGATCCGGGGCCCGCCCCCGTCTTGACCGGCGAGCCCAGGCGGGACGCCGGCTTCAAGCGGGCCGCCGTCGAGGCCCTTCGCTACAGCAGCCGGCTCGACCCCGGCGACGGCGCGACCGTGGATATCGGGCCGGGCGCGCTGGGGGCGAACACGCTCGGCGCCAACGACGGGCGCGGCCACGAGTCGAACCCTGAGACCGGCCGGCCCTACGCGCGCAACGTCGTCCGCCGCGGCGACTACGCCCGCGCGCTGGCGGAGTACTGGGCCGACGGCCCCCGGTCCGAGACGCCGCCGGGCCACTGGAACGTGATCGCCAACGAGGTCTCGGACTCGGCCGAGCTCGAGCGCCGGATCGGCGGCGCCGGCCGGGAGGTCGGCCGCCTCGAGTGGGACGTGAAGCTCTACCTGGCGCTCAACGGCGCGCTCCACGACGCGGCCGTGGCGGCGTGGGGCGCCAAGGGTCGGTACGACTCGGCGCGGCCGATCTCGATGATCCGGTATCTGGGCGGAAAGGGGCAGTCGAGCGATCCGGACGCGCCGTCGTACGATCCGCAGGGACTTCCCCTCGAGCCCGGGCTCGTCGAAGTCGTCACGCGGGCTTCGAGCGCGCCAGGCGAGCGGCACGAAGCGCTGGCCCGGCACGTCGGCGAAGTCGCGGTCCGCGCGTGGGCCGGCTTCCCGGACGAACCCGCCACCGAGGCGAGCGGCGTGCGGTGGATCCGCGCCGTCGAGTGGGTCCCCTACCAGCTGCCGACGTTCGTAACGCCAGCGTTCGCGGGCTATATCTCCGGGCACAGCACGTTCAGCCGAGCGGCCGCGGAGGTCCTGACCGCGTTCACGGGAAGCTCGTACTTCCCCGGCGGGCTCTACGAGCGGCCCTTCCCGGCCGGCTCCCTCAAGATCGAGCACGGCCCGACCGACGACGTCGTGCTCCAGTGGGCGACGTACTTCGACGCCGCCGACGCGGCCGGCGTATCGCGCCTCTACATGGGGATCCACGTCCCGCCTGACGACTTGGCCGGCCGCCCGGTCGGCGCGCAGTGCGGCAAGGACGCGTGGGCGCTTGCGCAGCGGTACTACGGCGGCGGAGTCGAGGGATGACGCTCGAGCAGGCTCGCGCCATGGTCGACGCGGTCGTGGCGGCCGCGCCCGGGCCGGTGTCGGTCTACGTCGCCGACGCCCACGGCGAGCTCGTCGCGGCCGCGACGATGGACGGCGCCGCTCCGGACACCCGTCTGAACGCGCAGCGGAAGGCGTACACGGCGGCGAGAAGCGACGCCGCGTCCACGAGCGAGCTGGCGGCGAAGGTCGCGGAGGATCCAGCCGAGCTCGCGAGCTTCGACCCCTTCTTCAGCTTCTTCAAGGGCGGCGTCGCCGTGTTCGAGAACGGGCGCCGCGTGGGAGCGATCGGGGTGAGCGGTCTCCCCGGCGACGAAGATCATCGCCTCGCCGTCGAGGCGATCGCTGCGGCCGGGCTTCGCTCGGAGCGTTGAACGGCCGACTCCGCCCGACCCTACGACGCGAGGAGGAACCATGAGCTCACTGGAAGGAAAGGTCGCGCTCGTCACCGGCGCGAGCCGGGGGATCGGCGCCGCGGTCGCTCGCGCTCTCGCCGAGCGGGGCGCCCGCCTCGCGCTCGCGTCCCGGAGCGGCGCCGACCTCGACCTCGACGGCGCGCTCGCCCGCGCGTGCGACGTCCGCCGGCCTGACGATCTCGAAGCGCTCGCCGCCGAAGCGGCCGATCGATTCGGCGGCATCGACATCCTCGTGGCCAACGCGGGGGTCGGCGCGTACGGGCCCTTTCTCGAGCTCCCACCCGAGCAGCTCGAAGAGATGATCGACGTCAACGTGAAGGGGACGCTCTACGCCGTGCGCGCGACCCTCCCCTACCTAATCCGCAGCGGCGAGGCGGACATCGTCACCGTCGCGTCGGAGGCGGGCCGCCGCGGCCTTCCGCACGAGGCGGTGTACTGCGCCTCCAAGTTCGCCCAGGTCGGCTTCACCCGCGCGCTCGACCACGAGCTCCGTGAGCAGGGGGTCCGCTGCACGAACGTCTGCCCCGGCGGAGTCGCCACCGACTTCGCGATGGGCCGCGGCCGCACGCCCGACATGCCGGCGCTCGCCGGGATGATGACCGCCGAGGACGTCGCAGAGGTGATCCTGTTCGTTCTCACCCGACCGCGGAACCACCGCATCCTCGAAGCGGCCTTCCGGCCGGTGTCGGAGCCGTCGTGGGGATGAACGGGCCGGTCCGGTGGGGATTGCTCTCGACCGCGAAGATCAACGACAAGGTCCTCGCCGGCGCGGCCGAGGCCGAGGGCGCGGAGGTCGTCGCCGTCGGAAGCCGCGACGCCGGGCGGGCGGAGGCGTACGCCCGCGCCCGGGGGATCGAACGCGCGCACGGAAGCTACGAAGCCGTCCTCGCCGATCCCGAGATCGACGCGATCTACATCTCGCTGCCGAACTCCCTCCACGTCGAGTGGTCGATCCGGGCCCTGGAGGCGGGGAAGCACGTCCTTTGCGAGAAGCCGCTGAGCCGGAGGCCGGACGACGTCGCGCGGGCCTTCGACGCCGCCGAGCGGGCCGGGCTCATCCTCACGGAGGCGTTCATGTACCGCCACAACCCCCAGACGGCGCGGCTCAAGGCGCTCGTCGAAGACGGCGCGATCGGGCGCCTCCGCCTCGTCCGCGCCGCGTTCAGCTTTCCGCTCGCCGACGCGGCGGACGTCCGGCTCGACCCCGCGCTCGACGGCGGCGCGCTCATGGACGTCGGCTGCTACTGCGTGAGCGGCGCGCGCCTCCTCGCCGGCGAGCCGGAGGAGGTCTACGGCGAGCAGGTCCTCGCCGAGAGCGGCGTCGACAACCTCTTCACCGGCACGATGCGGTTCCCGGGCGACGTGCTGGCGCAGTTCGATTGCGGGTTCGTGCTTCAGATTCGCGACGAGCTCGAGGCGATCGGCGAGGACGGCTCCGTCTTCCTGGACGACCCGTGGCACTCACGGACGCCCGTTCTCGAGGTGCGGGGGCGGACCGGCGTCGAGGAGATCGTCCTGGACGTCGCCGACTCGTACCGCCTCGAGGTCGAGAACATGGGCGCCGCGATCCGCGGGGAGGCGCCACCGCTTCTCGGCCGGGAGGACGCGCTCGGCCAAGCGCGCGCCATCGAGGCGCTCTACCGCGCCGCAGCGGAGCGCGCCCCGGTGCGGCTGTAAGCGCCTCGCCGCGGATCCTGTTCGTCCGTCCCGACCACGTCGGCGACGTCCTCCTCACGCTTCCCGCCGTCGCGGGCCTCCGGCGCGAGCTGCGCGGCGCGCATATCGCCTACGCCGCCTCGGCGGCGGCGGCCACCGCGGTCGAGCGCTGCCCCGACGTCGACGAGGTCGTGCCCGTTCGCTTCCCTTCCGTGGCCCGCTCGCGCGCGGCCCCGGCCGGCTGGCGCCGCGTCGTCGCGGCGGAGGCGTCGCGGCTGGCCGGCTCGTTCGACGCCGCCGTCATCGTTCGCCCCGACGATCCCTGGTCGGGCGAGCTCGCCGCCCGCGCGGCGATCCCCGTCCGGGTCGGCTTCGACATGCCGCGCACGCGCCCGCACCTGACGGAGGCGCTGCCCGTGCCGCGAGACCAGCACGTGGCGCTCGACGGCTTCGCGCTCGCGGACGCGCTCCTCGTCCGCTTCGGCGTCGGAGCGAGGACGGCACGAACGCTCGACGTGCCCTTCGTTCCCACCGGCCGCGACGAGGAGGAGGCGAGCGCGGCGCTCGCCAACGCGGGCGCCGACGAGGCGTCGATCGTTCTCCATCCGGGCTCCGGCTGGCCGCTCAAGAACTGGCCCGCCTCGCGCTGGCGGCGGCTCGCCGCCGCGCTCTCTCGCGTCTTTGGGACGAGGCCGATCGTCGCGGGGACGGCCGAAGAGCGGACGCTCGTCGGCGCGGTCGCCGACGGGACGCCGGCGATCGAGCTCGCCGGGCGGCTCTCGCTCGGCGCGCTGGCCGCGGTTCACCGACGGGCTCGCGTCGTCGTCGCGACGGACAGCGGCGCCGTGCATCTCGCCGCTTCGATGGGGGCGCCGGTCGTCGCCATCTTCGGACCGGGTGACCCGGTCGCCTTCGCCCCGCTCGCGCGCGCCGAGCGCGTGCGGATCGTCCGCACAGGGCTCCCGTGCAGCCCGTGCGGGACGCTCGAGCATCCACCCTGCGGCGCGGCCGTCGAACCGGCCTGCGTGACGGGGATCGGCGTCCAAGCGGTTCTCCGCGCGGCCGCG
>DASZKB010000017.1:0-3328 GCA_035947475.1 Gaiellaceae bacterium
TGTGGCTGACACGTCGGGCAGTGAGGCCCCGGCGAACGCGAGGAGACACCTCTATGGGGTCACCGACGCTCCGCATCCGGCTCCTCGGCGAGCTTGACCTTCGCTACGATGGGGCTCCCCTGCCGCCGCTCGAGTCCGCGCGCGCCGCGTCGCTGCTCGCCTACCTCCTCCTCCACAGGGAGGCACCCCAGCCGCGGCAGCGGCTCGCGCTGCTCCTCTGGCCCGACTCGACCGAGTCCCAGGCGAGAACCAACCTGCGCCACGTGCTCCACAACCTCCGGCGCGCCCTCCCGGACCCCGACCGGTTCCTCGACGTGACGCCGCGGACGCTCCAGTGGCGGGCGGACGCGCCTTTCTGGCTCGACGTCGCAGCCTTCGAGGACGCGGTGGCGCAAGAGAAAGGCAATGCCGACAGCCTCACCGCGTTGCGGAAGGCTGCCGAGCTGTACACGGGAGATCTGCTCGAGGGTAGCTACGACGAATGGCTGCTCGAAGAGCGCGAGTGGCTACGCCAGCGCTACGTCGAGACCCTCCAGCGCCTCGCGACGCTCCTCGAGGAGCGCCGCGATCATGCCAGGGCGATCCCGTACGCCGAGCGACTCCTGCGGCAGGACCCGCTCCGCGAGGAGACGTACCGGCTCCTCATGCGGCTGCACGACGCGCGTGGGGACCGTGCCCGGGCGCTACGGGTGTACCACGTGTGCGCGGCGACCCTGGAGCGCGAGTTGGCCGTCGAGCCGTCGGCCCCGACGCGCGAAGCCTACGAGGCGCTGCTCCCGCTGGAGCTCGAACCCGCGGAGCGTCAGATAGGCGGTCCGCCGCTCATCGGACGTGCGCCCGAGCGGGCACGCCTGAGTACCCTCTGGCGCGCGGCCGAGAGCGGGCAGGCCGGGATGGTCCTCGTTACCGGCGAGCCCGGCGTCGGGAAGACGCGGCTCGTCGAAGAGTTCCGCTCCTGGTGCGCGCATCGCGGGGCCGTGACCGCAGAAGCCCGCTCCTATCCTGCGGAGGGCGTACTCGCGTACGGGCCCGTGGTAGCGTGGCTCCGCTCGGAGGCGTTCGAGTCGCGCCTCGAGCGTCTCGACCGGGCGCGCCTCACCGAGCTCTCGCGGCTGCTCCCCGAACTCCTCTCGAAGGTGCCCGGTCTCGCCCGTCCGGAGCCTTTGTCGGAGGAGGATCAGCGGCAGCGTCTCTTCGACGCCGCCGCCCGCACGATCTTCGCGGCTGGCGCGCCGCTCTTGCTCGTCGCCGATGACCTCCACTGGTGCGACCGGGAGACGCTGCAGTTCCTCCACTACCTGCTGCGGGCCGCGCCCAGAGCGCGCCTGCTCGTGGTGGCGACGGCGCGGCGCGAGGAGGTGGACGGCCGGCATCCCCTCAACGACCTCCTCGCCGGGCTGCAAGCGATGGAGCGTCTAACGGAGATCGAGGTCGGGCGGCTAACCCGGGAGGAGACGGCCGTGCTAGCCGAGCGGCTCGCCGGGTACCCTCTCGAGGAGCCGGACCGGCTCTACGCAGAGACCGAGGGCAACCCACTCTTCGTGGTCGAGGCGCTGCGCGCCGGGTGGAAGGGCGGGTCCACCGAGCGCGGCTGGATCAGCCCGAAGGTACAGGCCGTGATCTCATCCCGCCTCGCGCAGGTGTCTGAGCCGGCCCGGGATCTGGCCGGCGTTGCCGCGACGATCGGCCGAGAGTTCACCTCGGATGTGCTCGCGCAGGCGAGCGGGGTAGACGAGGAAACGCTCGTTAGCGGTCTCGATGAGCTGTGGCGCCGCCGCATCGTGCGCGAGCAGGGCGCCGACGCCTACGACTTCAGCCACGACAAGATCCGGGAGGTCGCATACCTCGCCCTGAGCCCCGCCCGGCGCCGCCAACTCCACCTCCGTGTCGCACGGGCGCTGGAGCGCGCCCACGCCCACGACCCGGGACCGGTAACGGGTCAGCTCGCCGTGCACTACGAGCGCGCCGGCGCGACCGAAGAGGCCATTACATGGTACGTGCGCGCAGCGGAGGTGGCGCAGCAGCTGCACGCGAACGTCGAGGTGGGCCGCATCCTGGATAGCGCACTCGACCTCCTCCACACGCTTCCGGAGACCCCCGAGCGTGACACCCGGGAGCTCTCGATCCTCAGCGCGCTCCAGACGTCGCTCGGGTGGGTAGAGGGATGGGCGTCGGAGCGCCTCGCCGCGGTGCAGAATCACGCGCTCGACCTCGCGGCGACACTCGGGGTCGAGCCTGCGCCGCCGCTCCTCCGTTCGATGGCGATCACCAGCCTCGCCCGGCGCGACTTCGCGGCAGCCCGCGGCTTTGGCGGGCGGCTGTACGCTCGCGGCGTGCGCGACGCCGATGGCATGCTCCTCGTCGAGGCCGACTACGTACTCGGGATTGCCGCTTTCTGGCAAGGAGAGTTAGATGCCGCCCGAAAGCACTTCCAGGCCGCGGTGGACCGCTACCGCCCCGACCAACACCACGCCCACCTCCTCCGCTACGGGCTCGACCCGAATGTGATCTGCCTGAGTCGCCTCGGGAACACGCTCTGGTTTCTCGGTTATCCCGAGGCGGCAACCCGGGCACGCGACGAGGCACTCGCGCTGGCCGAGGAGATCGGACACCCGTTCAGCCGGGAGGTTGCGCTCGTGTTCGCCTCTGTGTTAGCGCTGGACATGCGCGACCCGGATCGCATCCGCGAGTACGCGGCGATGCTGGCAGCCGAGCGCCGGGAAGCCGAGGCCAGGGTGACGCGGGCCGCCAGCGAGGCCTTCGGTGGCTACGTCGACGTCCTCGACGGACGGGAAGAGGCCGGTATCACTCGCATTCAACGCTCGCTGGACGACACCCGCACGGGCGATTACGCGCCTGGGGGGCGCGCCGTCCACGTCCGCATCCTCCTCGAAGCCTGTGCGGTGTCCGGGGACGCCCGGACCGGGCTGGCGGTGGCCGACCGGGCGCTCACGTGGGGCGACGCCGACCGTCTGTGGGAGGTGGAGACCCGCCGCCTTCGTGCGGAGTTCCTCGCAGCGCTCGGAAGCCCGGTGCAGGACATCGAGGCAGAGCTCGAACGCGCGCTTGCGGTTGCGCGCCGCCAGGGAGCAAGGATGCTCGAGCTCAGGACCGTAGCAAGCCTCCTCCGCCACAGGATGGAGCGTGGCGACGGTCCGGGGGCGAGCGCGGCGCGCGACCTTCTGGCCACGATCTTTGATGGGCTTCCCGAAGGACGGGACTCCCCGGACCTGCGTGAGGCCGCCACACTCCTCGCCGGAAGCCGAGACGCGGAATCCCCGGCATAAAAATTCCTCCCTAAACGCCTCTCCAGGAACGCTCCGCGGAA
>DASZKB010000018.1:0-3365 GCA_035947475.1 Gaiellaceae bacterium
AACGGCGCGGATCCCCGCGTCGAGCGCGGCGCGGGTGTGGTCCTCCTCCCAGAAGTACATGTCCACGTAGGTCGTGACGCCTCGCTTCAGCATCTCCACGGCCGAGAGAACCGTCCCCGCGTAGACCTCCTCGGGCTAGAGCTTCTGCTCCCGGGGCCAGACGCGCTCGTGGAGGAAGACCTCGAGGTCGACGTCGTCGGCGAGGCCGCGGAAGATCGACATCGGCGCGTGGGTGTGCGCGTTCACGAGGCCAGGCATGAGGAGCCGCCCCTCGGCGGACAGCCGCTCGTCGGCGTCGCCCTCGTAGCGCGGCCCCGCGTAGACGATGTGGTCTTCCTCGAGCACGAGGTCCCCTGGCGCGTGCACGGTGTGGTTCTCGTCGCACGTGACAAGGACGCCGCCGGCGAGAAGCGTCCTCATTCCCAGGTCTCGAGGAACGCCGCCTGCTCGCGTGTGAGCGCGCCGACGCCCATCCCGAGCGAGGCAAGCTTGAGGCGCGCGATCTCCTCGTCGAGCTCGGCGGGGAACTCGTGGACGCCCGGCGCGAGCTCCTCGTGGTGCAGGAGCACGTGCCGGCAAGCGAGCGCCTGCACGGCGAAGGTCAGGTCCATGATCTCGACGGGATGCCCGTCCGCCGGCGCGATGTTGACGAGGTTCCCGTGCGCCAAGAGGTGCAGCCGTCGCCGGTCCGCCATCGTGAACTCGGTGATGTGCGGGCGCACCTCGCGCTCCTCCACCGCCAGCTCGCGGAGGGTCGCCTCGCGGATCTCGACGTCGAGCCCACCGGCGTTCGCGAGGATGACGCCGTCCTTCATGCCCTCGAAGTGCTCGCGCCGGATCGCGTCGGGGACGCCGGTCGAGGTAATGAAGACGTCGCCGCGCCCGGCGCACTCGTCCAGCGACCGGGCCTCGAACCCGTCCGCGTAGGCCTCGAGCGCCTTCACGGCGTCGACCTCGACGACGGTGACGCGCGCCCCGACGCCCTTTGCCCGCCGCGCGATCCCCTTCCCGCACCAGCCGTAGCCGACGACCACGACCTCCTTGCCCGCCATGAACAGGTTCGTGTTTCGCAGGATCGAGGCGATCGTCGACTGCCCGGTGCCGTAGCGGTTGTCGAAGAGGTGCTTGCAGCGCGCGTTGTTCGCTGCGACGACCGGGAACCTGAGGACCCCTTCGCGCTCCATCGCGCGCAGGCGCGTGACGCCCGACGTCGTCTCCTCCGAGGCGCCGCAGATGCTCTCGACGAGGTCGGCGCGCTTCGTATGCGCGAGCTTCACGAGCTCGGCGCGGTCGTCGATGAGCGCGTCGCAGCGAAACTCGAGCACGCGCTCGTAGTAGCGCTCGAACTCCTCCGCGGGGACACCGGCGACGGCGTAGACCGTCACGCCGCGGCTCGCGAGACCCGCCGCGACGTCGTCCTGCACGTACGCCGGCGAAGTTCCCGTGACCGCGACTTCGGCGCCCGCGTCACGCAGGACGAGCGCGAGGTAGGCCGTCTTCGCCTCGAGTGGGACGATGACGCCGACCCGCCGGCCCGCGAGCGAGCCGGGCTCGAGGAGCGACCCCCGGAGCGCGTTCAGGACGGGCGAGTGCTGGGCGGCCCAGTCGATCTTGCGGTTGCCCGCGTCCGCGAGGCGCGCGTCGAGCACAACCGACTCGGCGGGGGTGGCCATCAGCGCCAGCTCTCCAGGTACTCCCGCTGGCGAGGCGTGAGAACGTCGACCGAGGCGCCGAGCGTCGCGAGCTTCGCGCGTGCGATGCCGCGGTCGATCTCCTCGGGCAGGCGGTTGAGGCCCGGGCGCATCCGCTCGTGGTTTCGGGCGAGGTAGTGCGCCGAGAGTGCCTGCACGGAGAAGCTGAGGTCCATGATCTCGACCGCGTGCCCGTCTCCAGCCGCGATGTTGACGAGCTCGCCGTCAGCGACGACGTGGATGCGGCGGCCGTCGCGGAGGCGGTATTCCGTCACGTCGCCACGCGCCTCGACGACCTCCGTCGCCAGCTCCCGGAGCGCGTCCAGGTCGATCTCGTGCCCGTAGTGCCCCGCGTTCGCGACGAGCGCGCCGTCGCGCATCCGTTCGAAGTGGACGCCGCGGATGGCGTCGATCCCGCCCGTGCACGTGACGAACCACTCGCCGACCTCGCACGCCTCGTCCAGCGAGGCGGCGCGGTGTCCGTCGGCGACGGCCTCGAGCGCCTTCACCTCGTCGACCTCGCTCACGACGACCCGCGCCCCCATCCCGTCGAAGTACTTGGCGACGCCCTTGCCGACCCAGCCGTACCCGATCACGACCACGACCTTCCCGGCCGCGAGCAAGTTCGTCACCTTGAGGATGGCGCTCACGGTCGATTCGCCCGTGCCGTAGCGGTTGTCGAAAAGGTGCTTGCAGTACGCGTCATTTGCGGCGATCGCCGGCCACGTGAGCGCGCCGTCGCGCTCCATGGCGCGGAGCTTGACGACACCCGTGGTCGTCTCCTCGGAGGATCCGAGCACGTTCGCGACGAGCTCGGGCTTCCTCGCGACGAGCCGGCTCACGAGCTCGGCGCCGTCGTCGACGATGATCTCGGGCTCGGATTCGAGGACGCGCTCGAGCTCTGTCTCCCACTGGTCGGCCGACGCGCCGTGAGTCGCATGGACCGCGACACCGCGGCGGACGAGCGCCGCGCAGACGTCGTCGCGCGTCGTCGCCGGGTTCGAGCCGCCCACCGTCACGTCCGCGCCAGCCTCGGCGAGCACAAGCGCGAGGTAGGCCGTCTTCGCCTCGAGGTGGATCGCAAGCGCGATCCGCTTTCCCGCCAGAGCCCCGTCTCGGAGCTCTCCGTCCTTGAGCGAGGTCAGGAGCGGCGAATACTTCTCGACCCACGCGATGCGCCGATCGCCCTCGTCCGCGAGGCCGGGGTCAGCGATCGTAGACGTCCGCTCCGCCAAGGGTGTAGACGCGAAAAATAAGCCGATCGGTCAATAGCGGTCGCGCGAGGCCGTTGTTAGCTTCGGCCGCCGTCATGCTCGCCGCTCCAACCACCCTCACCCTCACCGAGCGCCAGCGGCAGGTGATCGCGCTGATCGCCCAGGGATGCTCGAACATCGAGATCGCCGAGCGGCTCGGGATCTCGCCGCGGACGGTGAAGGCGCATTCGGACGCGCTGCGCACGAAGCTTCGCGTCAGTCGCCGACGCCAGATACCCGCTGCGTTCCGAGAGCTGACCGGCGAGGACCCGCACGCGCTCGAAGGCCTCGGGTCGAAGCGGGGTCGCAACGGCGCCTCGCGCCTTCCTCGCTAACGGCACGGGGGACAACGGCCCGCGCCCGCGTCCGCGAGAACAAGTGCGAGGTAGGCGGTCTTCGCCTCCAGGTGGATTGCGACCGC
>DASZKB010000019.1:0-2384 GCA_035947475.1 Gaiellaceae bacterium
ATCGCGATGCCGACGACGCCGCCGTACTTCGCCGCCGGAACGTCCGCGGCATCGCGATGCAGTACCTCGGCGTGCCGTATGTGTGGGGTGGCGCATCGCCGAGCGGCTTCGATTGCTCCGGCTTCGTCATGTACGTGTACGCGCAGATCGGCGTCTCGCTCCCGCACAACGCCGCCATGCAGTACTCGTACGGCACGGCGGTGTCACGGTCGCAGCTCCAGCCCGGCGACCTCGTCTTCTTCAACGGGCTGGGGCACAACGGGATCTACATCGGGGGCGGGCAGTTCATCCACTCGCCGCACACGGGCGACGTGGTGAAGATCTCGAGTCTCGGCGACTCCTGGTACGCGTCGACCTACGTCGGCGCGAGACGCCTGTAGCCCTCGGCCCTATACGCGACCGCGGTAGAGCCGCTCGATCTCGTCGCGGAAGTGCTCCGCGACGACCCGCCGGCGCACCTTCAACGTGGGCGTGAGCTCCCCGCGCTCCTCCGCGAAGTCGCGCGGAAGGATCGTCCACCGGCGAACCTGCTCGTCCGGGTTGCGCTTCGCGTTCAGCGCGGCGACCGCCTCCGCCACCCGCCCCCTCGCCTCGTCGGGGTCGTCCAGCTTCGCGACCTCCGCCTCGTCGAGCGTTATGAGGGCGACGACGAACGGACGGCGGTCGCCGACGACGAGCACCTGAGAGACGTACGGGCACACCTTGAGCTCGTTCTCGATGTTCGCCGGCGAGACGTTCTTCCCGGCCGCCGTCACGATCAGCTCCTTCTTACGGTCCGTGACCGTCAGGAAGCCATGGGCGTCGAGCCGGCCGACGTCCCCCGTCCGGAGCCAGCCGTCCTCGTCGAGGACGGCGCGCGTCGCATCGTCGTCGCCGTAGTAGCCGGAGAAGACGCTCGGCCCCTTGAGAAGGATCTCGCCGTCCTCGTCGAGTCTTACGTCGACGCCGGGGAACGGCAGGCCGACGGTGCCGAAGCGGTACCGCTTCGGGCGGTTGACGGCCCCGACCGTGCACTCGGTCAGCCCGTAGCCCTCGAGGATCGGGATCCCGAGCGAGTCGAAGAACTCGCCGATCTCGCGTGCGAGAGGAGCGCCGCCCGACACGGTCGTCCGCTGCCGGCCTCCCAAGCGGACTTTCACCTTCGAGAAGACGAGCCGGTCCGCCAGCCGGTGCTGGAGCGCGAGGCCGGGCGGAACCCGCTTCCCCTCCCGGCGGAGGCGACTCGCGCGCCGCCCGACGCGAAGCGACCATTGGACGAGCGCACGCCGCGCGCCCGTGGCCTCGCCGAACGTGCCCGTCACCGTGGCGTGCACCTTTTCGAAGAGGCGCGGGACGCTCGGGAAGACTGTGGGGCGAACCTCCTCGAGCGCCCGCGCGACCGCCCGCACGTCGGGCACGAACGCGACCGTGATCGGGATGCTCGGGACCAAGTAGTGAACGAGGCGCGCGAAGACGTGCGCGAGCGGCAGGAAGAGGACCGCCACATCGCCGGGGCCGCAGAGTCCCTCGATCTCCCTCACGCCCGCCACCGTCGCCGCCATGTTGCGGTGCGTGAGGACGCACCCCTTCGGACGGCCGGTCGTGCCCGACGTGTAGATCAGGGTGAGGACGTCGTCTTCGCGAATCGCGGCGCGCGCGGCAGCGACGCCCTCCCGATCGGACGCCCGCACCGCCTCCCACGCGGTGGTCGCGCCGTCGGCGGCGTCCTCGAGCGCGATGACGTGCTCCAGCGCGGGCAGCCGGTCGCGCACCGACTCGATCTTCGCGAGCTGGTCGCGGTTCTCGCAGACGATCGCCCGCGCGCCCGAGTCGGCGAGGATGTGCAGGCACTCGTCGGCCGAGCTCGTCGGGTAGAGCGGGACGACGATCGCGCCGATGGACACGAGGGCGAAGTCCGTGAGCGCCCACTCGAGCCGCGTCCGGCTCAGGATGGCCACACGGTCGCCCTTCTCGACGCCGAAGGCGAGGAAGCCGCCCGCGAGCTCCTCGACGCGGCGGCCGGCCTCCGGCCACGAGATCTCTTGCCACGCTCCTCGCTCCTTCACGAGGTAGGCGGGCGGCGACGCCGGTTCGGCAACGGCGCGCTCCCAGATGTCGGAGATGGTGGGCAAGGGGAAGGGGAGAGGCGGCGGGGGGAGAAATCATGCACTTCTTCTGTAGGCTGATAAAGGCGGCCCTATGCGCACGATCTGGAACGGCTCGATCAACTTCGGCTTGGTGAACATCCCGGTCGGGCTCGCGGTCGCCCAGCAGCGTAAGGACGTCGCCTTCCGCACCCTTCACCGGGAGTGCGGGACGCCGATCAAGCAGAAGCGCTGGTGCCCGTTCCACGAGCGCGACGTCGAGGCCGAGGAGCTCGTCAAGGGCTGGGAGTTCTCGAAGGG
>DASZKB010000020.1:0-7384 GCA_035947475.1 Gaiellaceae bacterium
GCCAGTCCGTCAAGGTGACGTCGGGGCCGCTCTCCGACTTCGACGGAGAGATCGTGGACGTGAACCCAGACCAGCAGAAGCTGAAGGTCCAGGTGAACATCTTCGAGCGCCAGGTTCCGGTCGAGCTCTCCTACGACCAGGTCAAGAAGATCGATTAGCCGCGTTCGACTATGGCGAAGAAAGTCCTCACCCTCATCAAGCTCCAGATCCCGGGCGGGCAGGCGAACCCGGCGCCGCCGGTCGGCCCCGCGCTCGGTCAGCACGGCGTCAACATCATGGAGTTCTGCAAGGCGTTCAACGCCGAGACGCAGGGTCAGATTGGGCGGATCATCCCCGTCGAGATCACCGTCTTCGAGGACCGCTCGTTCACGTTCATCACGAAGACGCCTCCGGCGGCCGTCCTCATCAAGGAGGCGCTGAACGTCGAGAAGGGCTCGCCCGAGCCAAACCGGGAGAAGATCGGGACGCTCACGAGGGACCAGGTGCGTCAGATCGCGGAGACGAAGCTCGAGGACCTGAACGCGCGCGACGTCGAGCACGCGATGCGGATCGTCGAGGGCACGGCCCGCTCGATGGGAGTCGAGGTGGCCGCATAATGGCCCAGCACGGCAAGCGCTACCGCGAGGCGCGCGCAGCGATCGACCGCGAGCGCGTCTACTCGCCGCTCGAGGCGGTCCGGCTGGTGAAAGCGAGCCCCGGCCCGAAGTTCGACGAGACGGTCGAGGTGCACTTCAACCTCGGCCTGAACGTCCGCCACGCCGACCAGCAGCTCCGGAGCACTCTGATGCTCCCGCACGGGACGGGCAAGGAGACGCGGGTCGCCGTCTTCGCCGAAGGCGAGAAGGCCAAGGAGGCCGCGGACGCGGGCGCCGACGTCGTCGGCTCGGCCGACCTCGCGAAGCGGATCGAGGAGGGCTTCGACGACTTCGACGTCACGATCGCGACGCCGGACATGATGGGCGCGGTCGGGCGGCTCGGCCGCATCCTCGGCCCGCGGGGGAAGATGCCGAACCCGAAGGCCGGCACGGTCACCTTCGAGATCGAGAAGGCGGTGCGCGACGTCAAGGCGGGGAAGCTCGAGTACCGCACCGACCGCGGCGCGAACGTGCACGTCTCGATCGGCAAGAAGAGCTTCGACGAGCGTGCCCTCCTCGAGAATTACGCGACCGTCCTAGACGAGATCGTGCGCGCCAAGCCGGCCGCGGCAAAGGGCCGCTACATCCGCTCGATCACGCTCACGACCTCGATGGGCCCCGGCGTCAAGATCGATCCGGCGCGAACGCGCGATGTCGTCGCCGAGCTCGAGGGGGCGCGCGAGCCCGTTCCGGCATGATGTAGGAGGCGGGCAGACCCCGCCCCGAACCCCGAAGACAGCTGGCAGCCGGCCTCGCCCGCGGAAGCCCAGCCGAGGAGGTCCGAATGCTGAAGAGAGAGAAGGAGCAGATCGTCGCGGAGCTCGCGGAGCGGCTCCGGGCCGCGAGCACGCTGATCGTCGCCGACTACCGCGGCCTCGGCGTCAAGGAGCTCGACGACGTGCGGACCGAGCTCCTGCAGTACGGCGCCCGCTTCTCCGTCGTCAAGAACACGGTCACGAAGCGGGCGGCCGAGACCGCCGGCGTGGAGACGCTGACCGAGTTCCTCGACGGCCCGACCGCGATCGCGTTCGTGTCCGACGGCGACATGGTCCAGGTGGCGAAGACGCTCGCGGAGACGGCGCGCCGCACGAAGGTCCTCGCCTTGAAAGGCGGGATTCTCGACGGCCGCGCGGTCACCGCGGAAGACGTGCAGAGGCTCGCCGCGCTTCCGCCCGCGGACGTGCTCCGCGGCCAGGTGCTCGGCGCCGTGGTCGGGCCGCTCAACGCGGTCGCGGGTCTCTTCAACGCGCCGCTTCGAGAGTTCGTAGGCGTCGTGGACGCCCGCATCAGGCAGCTACAGGAACAGGAGGGGCAGTAATGGCAACCGACACCGGGAAGCTCGTCGACGAGCTCGGGAAGATGACCGTGCTCGAGCTGGTCGAGCTCAAGAACAAGCTGGAGGAGGAGTGGGGCGTGACGGCCGCGGCTCCCGTAGCCGTCGCCGCGCCGGGCGCCGCCGGGCCTGCCGCGCCGGCGGAGGCGGCCGAGGAGCAGACCGCCTTCGACGTCGTCCTGACGAGCGCGGGCGACAAGAAGATCCAGGTGATCAAGGAGGTCCGCGCGGTCACCGGGCTTGGGCTCAAGGAGGCGAAGGACCTCGTCGACTCGGCGCCGAAGCCCGTCAAGGAGGGCGTCGCACGCGAGGAGGCCGACTCGATCAAGGCGCAGCTCGAGGAGGCGGGCGCCGGGGTCGAGGTCAAGTAGGGACCGCGCAGAACGGCTTGCTCCGGCAGCCCCTCCTCTCTTCGGGGGAGGGGCTGCTCCCCTATCCGGGGGTTCTTTGCCGGGGCGGCACAGGTTTCGCTCCGCGGGGGTCGTCTATCCGGTCGTCCCCCCGAGAAGGAGCGAAAACGAAATGAAGATCAGGACACTCTTCGCGGCGGTTCTCGCCGTCTGCGTCGCCGCCGCGCTCGCCGCCGCCCAGCCGAGCGCCGCCGGGCCGGGCAAGGCGAAGGGAAAGGCCAAGGCCGCTGCCGCGCCGGTGAAGCAGGGTCACGGCAAGGCGAACGGGCACCAGAGCTCGAGCGGCCACAAGGCCGGGAAGGGCCACGCGGACGACGGCGCGGCCGAGCAGGTCGCACCTCAGCCGCCCGCACCCCAGCCCTCCCCACCCGAGCAGCCGGCCGCTGAAGGCGACGGTGCCGCGGACGGGGCCCAGAGCGACGCAGCCGTTGACGAAGAGCCGAAGAACCCCGCGCACGCGTGCAAGACCGAGCGCGAGGGCGACGAGGAGGCGTTCGCGACCGCGCACGGCACGAACGGGAACAAGCGAAACGCGTTCGGCAAGTGCGTCTCGAAGAAGGCGCACGAGCGAAACGGCGGCGCGGAGGAGGCCGAGACGGAGACCGACGCTGACGAGGCCGCCGGCGACGCGACTGAAAGCGGCGACTCGGCCGCGGCCGAAAGCGATGCCGATTCGGCGGCCCCGGAGACCGGAGACGCAGCGTCTTCGGTGCCGGACGGCGCCGACGCGCACGAGCGGCAGCAGGAGCAGCTCGCCGAGCTGATCGAGCGGCTCGAGGAGCTCCTCGCCGAGCTGAAGGCGCAGCTCGGCGGAGCAGCCGCGCCCGCGCCGGCGGCGCCGTAGCGAGCACGTCCGCAGGGCGATGCAGAGGGGCGCTTCGGCGCCCCTCTGGCGTTTTCGGGCCGAACGCTCTATAGTCAGAGCTCGACCGGCGGTTTCCGCAGGGTTGTCCTTGCGGTCGTCACCCGCCGTTTGCTACCTTATGGGTGCCGCGCCGCCGTGCGTTTCACCCTGCCGTTGGAAAACATCCCTAGCGTCTAGAGGGAGGTCGCATCTTCTTGGCCACCAAGGTCGCCGCGCGCCCTGCGCGCAAGAGCTTTTCCCGCCTCAAGCACGTTCTTGACCTTCCAAACCTAATCGACATCCAGAAGGCCTCCTTCCACTGGTTCCTGGAGGAGGGCCTGCGCGAGACGATCGACGACATCTCGCCGATCGAGGACTACACCGGCTCGCTTGCGGTCGAGTTCGGCGAGTACGTCTTCGGCGAGCCGCCCGTCTCGATCAAGGAGTGCCGCGAGAAGGACCTCACGTACCAGGTCCCGCTCTCGATGACGGTCCGGTTCGTGAACAAGGACACGGGCGAGATCCGTGAGCAGACGGTCTTCATGGGCGATTTCCCGATGATGACCGAGTGGGGCACTTTCATCATCAACGGGACCGAGCGCGTCATCGTGACGCAGCTCGTCCGCTCCCCCGGCGCCTATCTCATGGAGCCGAAGGACGTGGACAAGCAGGTCTTCGTCGCGAACCTGATGCCGAGCCGCGGCTCGTGGCTCGAGCTCGAGATCGACAAGCGCGGGGTCGTCTACGCCCGCATCGACCGGAAGCGGAAGCTCCCGATCACGACGCTGCTGCGCGCGCTCCCCGCAGAGGATCCCTCGACCGGGTTCGCGCTCGACACGTCGACGAACGAGGCGATCCTCGCGCTCTTCGACAACTCGGTCTACATCGCGAACACGCTCGAGAAGGACACGACCGCGCGCGAGGAGGAGGCGGTCGTCGAGGTCTTCAAGAAGCAGCGCCCCGGCGAGCCACCCACGCTCGAGAACGCGCGCAGCCTTCTCCGCGGCCTCTTCTTCGACCCGAAGCGTTACGACCTCACCAAGGTCGGGCGCTACAAGCTGAACCAGCGGCTCGAGGTCGACGTCCCCGACGACGTCCGCGTTCTGACGACGCAGGACATCGTCGCTCTCGTCCGCCGGCTCGTCGACCTGCCGGCGCGCCTCGGGGTGCCGGAGGACTCGAAGGACTACGCGGCTGACGCCATCACGCTCTCGCGCGAGCCGATCCGCAACGAGCTCGACGAGTACGAGCACTTCGGGAACCGGCGCCTGCGGACGGTCGGCGAGCTCATCCAGGAGGCCTTCCGCGTGGGGCTCTACCGCATGGAGCGCGTCGTCCGCGAGCGGATGACGACGGAGGACGTGGACACGATCACGCCCCAGACGATCATCAACATCCGGCCCGTCGTGGCGGCGCTGAAGGAGTTCTTCGGCTCCTCCCAGCTCTCCCAGTTCATGGACCAGACGAACTCGCTCGCCGGCCTCACGCACCGGCGCCGCCTCTCGGCGCTCGGCGCGGGCGGGCTCACGCGCGAGCGCGCGCCGATCGAGGTGCGCGACGTCCACGCGACGCACTACGGGCGCATGTGCCCGATCGAGACCCCCGAAGGGCCGAACATCGGCCTCATGGGATCGCTCGCCTCGATGGCGACCGTGTCGCAGTTCGGCTTCGTCCAGACGCCCTACCGGGTCGTCCGCAAGGGGAAGGTGACGGACGAGATCGTCTATCTCGACGCCGCCGAGGAGGAGAAGTTCACCATCGCCCAGGCGAACGAGCCCGTCGACGAGAAGACCGGGAAGTTCCTGCACGACCAGGTGCTCTGCCGGCGCTCGGGCGGCGAGCCGGTGACGGCGCGGCCGGAGGACATCGAGTACATGGACGTCAACCCGGCGCAGATCGTCTCGGTCGGCACCGCGCTCATCCCCTTCCTCGAGCACAACGACGCGAACCGCGCGCTCATGGGCGCGAACATGCAGCGCCAGGCCGTGCCGCTCATGATCACCGACCCCCCGCTCGTGGGCACGGGGCTCGAGTACCGCGCCGCCGTCGACACGGGGGACGTTCTCGTCGCCAAGCGCGCCGGGACGGTCGCCGACGTCGACGCCGACCGGATCGTCGTCGACGCGAAGGGCGGCGGGGCGGACGAGTACGAGCTCGTCAAGTTCATGCGCTCGAACCAGGGCACGCTCATCCACCAGAAGCCGATCGTGTCGCTCGGCGACAAGGTCGAGGCGGGTGCGGTCCTCGCGGACGGGAGCTCGACCGCGCGCGGCGAACTCGCGCTCGGCAAGAACCTGCTCGTCGCGTTCATGCCGTTCGAGGGCTACAACTTCGAGGACGCGATCGTCATCTCGGAGCGTCTCGTCAAGGACGACGAGCTCAGCTCCGTCCACATCCACGAGTACGAGACGGACGCGCGCTCGACGAAGCTCGGCGACGAGGAGATCACGCGCGACATCCCGAACCGCTCGGAGGAGTCGCTCAAGGACCTCGACGACCGCGGGATCGTCCGCATCGGCGCCGAGGTCAACTCGGGCGACCTCCTGGTCGGAAAGGTGACCCCTAAGGGTGAGACCGAGCTGACCGCCGAGGAGAAGCTGATCCGCGCGATCTTCAAGGAGAAGGCGCGCGAGGTCCGCGACACCTCGCTCAAGGTCCCGCACGGCGAGGGCGGCAAGGTGATCGACGTGAAGACGTTCGCACGCGACGCGGGGGACGATCTCTCGCCCGGCGTCAACGAGCTCGTCCGGGTCTACGTTGCCAAGAAGCGCAAGATCGCCGAGGGCGACAAGCTCGCCGGCCGCCACGGCAACAAGGGCGTGATCGCGAAGATCGTCCCGGAGGAGGACATGCCGTTCCTCGAGGACGGGACGCCCGTCGACGTCGTCCTGAACCCGCTCGGCGTCCCGAGCCGCATGAACATCGGCCAGATCCTCGAGACGCACCTCGGGTGGGCGTGCGCGCACGGCGTCTTCAACGGCGGTCCTGGCCACGGCCCGAGCCCGGTCGCGTCGGCCGTCTTCGACGGTGCGACCGAGGCCGAGGTGGACGAGGCGCTCATGGAGTGGACGCGCCAGAACCCCGAGTCACCGATCAAGTTCGACATCGACGAGAAGCGCCGGCCCGGTCGCCGCGCCTCGGGCAAGGTGCGGCTCTACAGCGGCCGCACGGGCGAGCCCTTCGACCAGGACGTCACGGTCGGCTACATGTACATCCTGAAGCTCCTCCACCTGGTCGACGACAAGATCCACGCTCGCTCGACCGGGCCCTACTCGCTCGTGACGCAGCAGCCGCTCGGCGGGAAGGCGCAGTTCGGCGGCCAGCGGTTCGGCGAGATGGAGGTCTGGGCGCTCGAGGCCTACGGCTCGGCGTACACGCTCCAGGAGATGCTCACGATCAAGTCCGACGACACCGTCGGGCGCGTCAAGGCGTACGAGGCGATCGTCAAGGGCGAGAACATCGCCGAGCCGTCGATCCCCGAGTCGTTCAAGGTGCTGCTCAAGGAGATGCAGTCGCTCGCGCTGGACATCGACGTCCTCTCGGAGGAGGGCGGCGAGGTCGAGGTGCGCGAGGAGGACGACGAGCTTCTCCGCGCCGCCGAAGAGCTCGGCATCGACCTGTCGCCCGGCTCGCTCCGCGCCGCCGCCCGCCCGCCGACCGCCGAGGAGCTCGAAGAGGGCCAGCAGCGCGTCGACGAAAGCGGCGAGATGACGCTTCCCGCCGACGAGCAGCTGGCCGACCTCGACAGCGTCGAGCCCGAGACGGGCGTGGCCCCCGCCGAGGAGGCCGAGGAGCTCGTAGGGCCGTTCGACGAAGCACCCAACCTGGCAGATCTCGAGATAGAGGAATAGAGGGAGCCCGCGTGATCGACATCAACAACTTCGACGCGATCCGGATCGGGCTCGCGTCGTCCAAGCAGATCAGGGAGTGGAGCTCCGGCGAGATCACGAAGCCGGAGACCATCAACTACCGCACGCTCAAGCCCGAGAAGGACGGCCTCTTCTGCGAGCGCATCTTCGGCCCCACGAAGGACTGGGAGTGCTACTGCGGCAAGTACAAGCGCGTCCGCTACAAGGGCATCATCTGCGAGCGCTGCGGCGTCGAGGTGACGCGGCAGAAGGTCCGGCGCGAGCGCATGGGTCACATCGACCTCGCCGCTCCG
>DASZKB010000021.1:0-4330 GCA_035947475.1 Gaiellaceae bacterium
CCCGCGTTCAGGCTCGCCGTCGAGACGCTCGTGACGTCGAACCCGAGCCTCGGCAGGACGAACAGCTCGTCCGAAGCCCCTGCGGCCGCCACGTGCACGTCCTCGAGCGGCTCAGCGGCGCCCGGAAGCGCGGCAGCCGCGAAGTCGAGCCCCTCGCTCGAAGCGAAGCGCTGAAGCTCGGTCTTCGCCTCCGCCGGGATGAAGACGCGCCCGTCGTCGCTTCGCTGGAGCGCAAAGCCGAGATCGAGCAGCGCGTTCACCGCCCGGACCTCCGCCGCATCGTCCACGACGACCGAGTAGTACGGCGCCTGGCCGCCCTCGATCGAGCCCGACGCCCGCTGGGCATGCGAAACGGGAGCGGTGTTCGCGGTGAACTGCTCTCCGTCGGCAACCGCGTGCCGCGTCGCGCCCCAGAGCTCGCCGTGACTCCAGCCGGAGATGTCGTACATGGCCGGGACGACGTCCGTGATGTCCCAACCCGGCTCGAGGATCGTGTTGGCGAGACCTCGCTTCGGCTGGTTCATCGGGACGATGTACGACCCGGCCTCGTACGTCTGGCCGCCGGCCGCGAACGGCCTCGTGGCCCGCTCGACCTGGACGTCGTTCGTGAGGAGGTAGTTCACGAGCTCGACGGCGGCGATCTCGCTCCGCTGGCCGGTTCCCATCGGGATCACGTACGCCTCCGGGAACTGCCCGAGGAACTCATGCTGCTCGCCGTACGTATCGCCGATCGGGACCTGCGGCGCGTCAAGCCAGCCGCGCCGGAAGACCTCGATCTGGTCGTGAACCATGTCGCGCCGGTTCTCCGAGGCGAACTGGAGCGCCGCCCACACGGTCGCCATGTGCGCCTGCTTGTTGATGGCCGCCCGGTCGGCCCGCTCCTTGGGAGGCAGGTTGACGGCGGCGTTGTTGACGCGCATCGGCGCCTCCATCGTGTGCCCGTAGGCGCCGTGGTACATCGAGTACATCGGCGCGAAGATGGGAGGCCAGTCGTCCCAGGCGTCCGCCCAGTCGCGGAACGGGATGACGGCGTCGAGGCCGATCCCCTCGAGCGCCGCCTCCATCGCGAGCGCCTGGTCGAGCGCCCACTCGATGTAGAGGTCGTACTCGTAGTTCGGGTTGTGGGGCGGCGTGGCCGGCTCGATCAGGTACGGGTTGACGTAGCCGTGCAGGTCGAGGAAGACCATCGGGTGCCACTCGACGAGCTGCGCGACCGTCGCGGCGGACTCAGGCTGCGAGAGCGTCGCGAAGTCGCGGTTCAGGTCGAAGCCGTTCCCGTTCCCGCGCTGGCCCAGCACGCGGCCGTCGGGATTCTGGACGACGTTGAAGAGGACGATCGTGTTCTCGAGGATCCGCCGCGTGGCCGCGTCGTTTCCGAAGGCGAGGCGCTCGATGAGCGCGAGCGAGGCGTCGACGCCCTCCCACTCGTTGCCGTGGATCGAGCCGTTGACGAAGACCGGGACCTTGAAGTCCTCGAACTGCGCCGCGCGCTCCTGCGCGCGGGCCGGGTCGCGGAGCATGAGGTTCCGAAGAGCCTTGTAGCGCCCGAACCGCCCGAATGAAGACGGATCGGACACGGTGACGAGGTAGAGGTCGCGCCCCTGCGCCGACTGCCCGATCACCTCGACCTGGACGCGGTTGCTCCTAACGTCGATCTCGCGGAGCTTCGGCGCGATCGCGTGGTACGGGGTCAGGCCGGGCGGCAGGTCTCTGTTCACCTCCGCCGGGACGTTCCACCACTGACCGCCGGGCGCGGCGGCCGCAACAGGAACGGCCGCGAGCGCGACGATCGCGACCAGGACGGCAAGGGGCAAGCGGCGCATGTCTCTCCTTTTCGACGGCGATAGCGCGGCGCGAGGAGCGCGAGCGTTCACGCTTCCATCCGCCACGCCGGTGCGCGCGACAAGGTAGCGCGTTTTCGGCGATTCGGAAGCTCGGCCCGAGCTTCTACGCGAGCCGGCGCTCGAACGCCGTCTCGAGGCGTGGGCGGCCGTTGCCCGGGACGGCGCTCTCGAGCCGGACGCCGGCGCGGCGCCCGTCGAGCTCGAGGGTCGCGATGTGGTTCTCGAACGAGGGCGGCTCGACGAGCCGCCAGCGCACGGGCGGCGGGTCGACCCGCGCGGCTCTCGCGAGCAGCCGCCCTACTCGCTCCCCGACCTTCGAGGCGGCGAGGCCCTGCGCGCGCCGCTCGCGCGGGGGGAGAGGGTTTCGGATGGGCGAGCAGACGGCCTGGTAGACCCGGCTCTGGACTCCCGCAGCCTGCGGAAACGCGACCTCGGCCAGGTACGCGTTGTGAACGTCGCCCGAGAGCGCGACCACGGACGCTGGCGGCGCGCCCCGCTCGCCGGCGGCCACCTCGCGGATGAGCGTCGTCAGGCGCTCGAACCCTCGCCGGAACGAGGGCCAGTGGTCGAGGTCGGCCGCCTCGCGCAGCCACTCCCCGAACCCGACGAGGCGCTCCCCCCAGACGCCGTCGCACACCGCCTCGTTCCAAGCCTGCACGTCGTGGATCCCCGACGCGAGGAGGTACGGATCGGACATCCCGAGCAAGAGGTGGTCGAACTCGCCGATCGCCTGCTCCCGGAGCCACGCCCACTCGTCATCGTCGAGCATCGACCGGCGCGAGTCCTCGAGCACGCGGCCCGCGCGGCAGTCGATCACGAGGAGCCGCGTCTTCCCGTAGTCGCGGCAGAAGCTCCAACGCCTCCCCTTGCGCTCGTGGTCGGCGCGGAGCGCGAACTCCCGGAGGAGCGGCCCGGCGTCCTCGGCCGCGCGGACGCGCGCCAGGAGCTCGTCCTCGGCGAGCTGCCGCGGAGAGAGGTTCCCGAGGTGCTGGTAGAGCCAGTACGACATGAAGGCTCCGGCGATCCGCTCTTCCCACCACGGCTCGCGTCGCATCCGGTCGACCCACTGCCACGAGATGTTCCAGTCGTCGTGGACGTCGTGGTCGTCGAAGATCATTGCGCTCGGCACGGTCGAGAGGAACCAGCGGATGACCGGGTCCTCCCAGGCCTCCGCGTAGAGGCGGGTGTACTCCTCGAAGTTCGCGATCTCCTCGCCGGGCGGCTTCGTGGTGTCCCGCCGGGACCGGATGAACTCGAGCGTCCGCGGCGAGACCTCGTCGGCGTAGACCTGGTCGCCGAGCATGACGACCGCGTGCGGCCACTGCCCCGGCGCCTCCTCCATCATGCGGAGCGCGTACGCGTAGAGCGCGTCGATGCCGCGGCCGAGCTCGTGCTCCTCGCGCGGGAGCACGTACGGCGGCTCGTGCGGCACGGCGAGGCGGCACGAGCCGAACAGGATCCTGAGCCCGTGGTCGTCGCCGATCGTGGGAACGACGCTCGGAGGGAACGTCGAGGTCGGCTCGGGCCAGGCCTTCTCGCCGTCGAGCGCGACCTCGTACTCGTAGCGGCGCCCCGGTTCGAGCCCCTCGACGGTGACGAGCGCGTAGTGGTGCCCCTCGACGTGGAAGGTGCGCGAGCGCTGGCCGAGCACCTCGACCTCGCACGGCGAGTCCGTCTCGACCCACACGGTCGCGTCCGAGCGGCCGGTGTGCCGAAGCAGGGGGCCGAGGACGACTCGGGGCACCGTCCGGTCCGCCTACGAGATCTCGACCTTGCGCAAGCCCGGCTCGCCGGCCCGAACCTCGAACACGGCCTCACGCCGCTCGCCCGGAACGCGGCGGTGGGTCTCCGGGACGAACCACCAGGAGGCTTGCACGCGCTCGGGCGTCACGTCGAGGAGGACGTATCCGTGCGCGTCGAGGTTGACCCACTGGACGTGCGGGTTCTCCTCGACCACCTTCTGCTCGACCTCGAGCGAGCGCGTGCGCGGCTCGGCGCCGAGGGCGTCGTCGAGGTTCTCGGTGGTGACGCTCGCCGTCACGAGCTCGACCGCTCCGGGAGTCTCGTCCGGGTCCTCGGGCCGGCGCTTGAGCTCCACCGCCCAGGCCGTGTGGACGTCGCCGCTCAGGAAGACGACGTTCGCGATCCGCTCCTCCTCGAGGAAGCGGAGAAGCTGGGTGCGCTCGGCCGTGTAGCCGTCCCATTGGTCCGGTTCGGGCCCGTGCTCGCGCTTGGTCAGGATCCCCACCTCGGAGAGCGGGTTCCCGAGCTCCTCGGGCATGAACCCGGTGTACACCTGGCCGACCATCACGTCGTTCCCGATCAGCCGCCACGTCGCCTGCGACCGCGAGAGCTCGCCGACGAGCCACTCGTGCTCTTCCGGCCCGAGCACCGACCGCCCTGGCGCGTCCATCTCGCGCCCCGCCGTCTGCGGATCACGCTTCGTCCGCCCGTCGAGCATGATCACGTCCGCGAGATCGCCGAAC
>DASZKB010000022.1:0-3570 GCA_035947475.1 Gaiellaceae bacterium
GCCCGAAAAGTGCGGGCCGAAGGCAGCCCGCGCCTGCTCGTCATGCAATCGTCGGGCGGGGTGAGCGACCTCGACGAGGCGGCGAGGCACGCAGCCCAGTTCGTGCTCTCGGGCCCCGCGGGCGGAGTCGTCGGGGCGGCGTACGTCGCGGCGGCGAGCGGCTACCGAGACGTCCTCACGTTCGACATGGGCGGGACGAGCACCGACGTCGCCGCCGTCGTGGGGGGAGCGGTCGCGACCACGACGGAGGCAGTCGTGTCGGGCGTGCCGATCCGGTTCCCAATGGTGGACGTGCACACGGTGGGCGCCGGCGGCGGGTCACTCGCGTGGGTGGACGAGGGCGGCGCGCTTCGGGCCGGGCCCAGGTCGGCCGGCGCCGACCCCGGGCCGGCCGGCTACGGGAGGGGCGGGACCGAGGCTGCCGTCACGGATGCGAACCTCTGTCTCGGCTACCTCGCGGATGGGGCGAAGCTCGGCGGCGACGTCGTCCTCCGGGCCGGCCTCGCGCGCGAGGCGCTCGCGCGTCTCGGCGGCGAGCTGGGCATGAACGCGGAGGAGGCCGCGCTCGGGCTCGTCGAGGTGGCGAACGCGGAGATGGTGCGGGCGCTTCGCGTCATCAGCGTCGAGCGCGGCCTCGACCCGCGCGAGTTCGCGCTCGTCGCGTTCGGCGGCGCGGGCCCCATGCACGCGTGCGCGCTCGCGGAGGAGCTCGGGATTCAGACGGTGCTCGTCCCGAGGGCAGGCGGAGTGCTCTCCGCGCTCGGGCTCGCGATCTCCCCGCTCCGGCGCGATTACGTCCGCCCGCTGCTCGCGGCGCTGCCGGACGTCGGTCGCGCCACGCTCGATGAGCGCTTCCGCGAGCTCGAGGCGCGCGCCTCGTTGGACCTCGACGCCCCCGACCTCCACCGGCAGGCCGACCTTCGCTACCGCGGCCAGGCGTTCGAGCTCACGGTCGGCGTCGACGACGTAGACGATCTCGAACAGCGCTTCCACACCGCGCACGACGAGCGGTACGGCTACCGGATGGACGACGAGCCCGTTGAGCTCGTGAACGTTCGCCTGACCGCCACGGCGGCGGGCGAGAGCCCTGAGCTCCGCGAGAAGCCGGCCGAGAAGGCGGCGGGGGAGAGGAGGCGGCGGGCCAACTTCGACGGCCGGTGGGAGGACGTCCGCGTCCTCGACCGCAGCGAGCTCGGCGCGGGGTCGCGCGTCGAGGGTCCGGCGATCGTCGAGTTCGCCGAGGCGACGTGCGTCGTCCGTCGCGGCTGGCGAGGCGCCGTCGACGACGTCGGGACGCTCGTCCTGAGCGCCGGATGACCGCGGAACGCGTCCAGGGTCGCCTCGACCCCGTCACGCTCTCCGTTTTGGTCAGCGCGCTGGCCGGGATCGCGGAGGAGATGGGCGCCGTCCTCGTCCGGGCCGCGTACTCGTCGAACATCAAGGAGCGGCGCGACTGCTCGACGGCCCTCTTCGACGCCTCGGGCCGCCTGGTCGCTCAGGCCGAGCACATCCCGGTCCACCTCGGCGCGATGCCGGAGGCGGTCGCGGCCGTGATGAATGAAGACCCCGAGCTCGGCGACGTCTTCGCTATCAACGACCCCTTCTCGGGCGGCACGCACCTCCCCGACGTGACGCTCGTCTCGCCGCTCGCGCCGGCTGGAGAGATCATCGGGTTCGCCGTAACTCGGGCGCATCACTCCGACGTCGGCGGGATGAGCCCCGGCTCGATGCCGAGCGGCTCGCGGGAGATCTATCAGGAGGGGATCGTCATCCCGCCCGTTCGCCTCGTGCGCGGCGGCGAGCCCGTCGAAGACACGGTGAGGCTCATCCTCGCCAACGTGCGGACGCCGCACCTTCGCCGCGGCGACCTCCGAGCCCAGCTCGCCGCGAACAGGTTGGCCGAGCGGCGGGTGGCCGAGCTCGTCGCGCGTCGCGGCGTCGAGACGGTGCTCGCCGCGTTCGGCGACGTCGTCGCGTACGCCGAGCGGCGCTCCCGCGAGGTGGTCGGGAAGCTTCCCGACGGCGAGTACCGCGCTGAGAGCGAGGTCGAAGGCGACGGCGTGACCGACGAGGACATCGCGATCCGCGTCGCCGTCACGGTCGCGGGCGATGCGATCGCGATCGACTTCGAGGGGACGGCGGACGCCGTGCGCGGGAACGTCAACTGCCCCCTCGCCGTGACGCGCTCGGCCTGCTACTTCGCGCTCCGCGTTCTGCTCCCCGACGACGTCCCGGCGAACGCCGGCGCGTACGCTCCGCTCGCGATCCGGGCGCCGGAGGGAAGCCTCGTCAACGCAAGGTGGCCCTCGGCGGTCGTCGCCGGCAACGTCGAGACGAGCCAGCGAATCGCCGACACGGTGCTCCTCGCGCTCGGCGGCGCGGCCGACCTGCCGGCGCAGGGGCAGGGGACGATGAACAACGTCGTGATCGGCGGGCCGCGGTGGACGTACTACGAGACGGTCGGCGGCGGCCAGGGCGCGAGCAGCGCGGGCCCGGGGCCGTCCGGCGTCCACGTTGGGATGAGTAACACGCTCAACACGCCGATCGAGGCGCTCGAGCTGGAGTTCCCGCTCCGCGTCGAGCGCTACGAGCTCGTGGACGGCTCCGGAGGCGGGGGGAGGCACCGCGGCGGCGACGGGATCGTCCGCTCGGTGCGCGTCCTCGAGCCGGCCGAGCTCTCGCTCCTCACGGACCGCCGCCGCCACCGCCCCCGGGGCGCGGACGGTGGCGGGCCGGGCACCGTGGGAAGGAACGTTCTCGGAGACGAGGTGCTTCCTGCCAAGACGAGCCGCGAGCTCGAAGCAGGCGACGTGGTCACGATCTTCACGCCGGGCGGCGGCGGCTGGGGCTCGGCGTAAGCGAGCGGCGGCGCGACTCCGCGCCGGTATCCCCGGCTACACCTCCTGGAGGTACGCGCAAGGCCGGTCGTCGCCCGGGAGCGGCGACGGCCCGATCTTCGACACGAAGAAGCGCGCGCCGCCGTCCTCGCCGAGCTCCAGTCGCGCGCCGGGGGTCGGCAGGTCGCCCTCGCGCTCGACGAGCTCGTACCCGGTGGGCTTCCAGATGAAGAGCAGGTAGCGCTGGGCGTCAGCCACGCGCGGAGTCTAATTCCGTCGCAGCGACGTACGGGGGCAGGATGACGCGGACGCGCGTGCCCCCGTCCTCCCGTCGATCGACGGAGAGGCGGCCGTTCAGGACGCGCACGCGTTCCTCGATCGCCTCGATGCTCGCGCGGCGGCGCTCGCCCATGCCGTCGTCGGAGATCTCCGCCGCGACGCCGCCGTCCGGAGTCTCGGCGACGGCGACCTCGATCCGCTCCGGCTTTCGCGTCACCGCCTGGCCGAGCGCCTCGCGGATGATCTGGTAGAGGGCGGCCTGGGCCTTCTCGCTCAGCCGGTCGCCTGCCTCGACGTCCACCGAGACGCTGATCCGGTGCGCCTGCTCCACCTGGTCGCGGAGCGCGCGCACCGCCGCGCCGAACCCCTGGTCGCGGAGGACGAGCGGCTCGAGCGCGAAGGAGAGGTCGCGGAGCGTCCGGATCACCTCCCGCTCGCGGTCGAGCGAGGTGGC
>DASZKB010000023.1:0-1953 GCA_035947475.1 Gaiellaceae bacterium
CACCTCGTCCCAGAGACGCTGAGCGTGGGACGTCGCGAGCCCCGCCCAGTCGGCGAAGTCCCCGGGCGCGGCGGGCCCGTAGAAGCCGAGGAAGCGGCGAACGGCCTCGCTCGGGCGGGGCGTCCGGCCGCGCTCGGCCAATCTGTAGCGGCGCTTCGAGTCGAGCCGGACGCCGGCGTTCACCGTGGCGTAGCGCCATAGCATCGGAGCGACGTGGTGGCTCCCGCAGCTTCGGCACCAGGGCATGAGGCCGGGGCGGACGCGGCGTCTGAGCTCCTCGTGCAGCTCGTTCTTATCGAGCGCTCGGCCTCTTGAGAGCGCTTCCCTCGTGGCCTTCGCGACCTCCTCGAGCGCGGCGCTCGCAGCGATCCCGTTCTCGGCTATGAGACGCTCGACCTGCCGGCCGAGCTGCGAGGCGAGCTCGCGCTCGTCGGACGCGATCAAGGCGCGCCCGTAGAGCCCGAAGTCGCGGGGCGCGAGCGCGTGGATAGCCCCGCGGACGACATGGGCGACAACGAGCTCGCCCGCGTCCACCGCGCGGTTGTATGCCTCTCGCGAGAGCTCCTCGACTCGCGCTCCGAGGGCCAGCAGGGCCGCATCGGAAGCGAAGTCCGACGCAGGGCAGGCCGCCGCCTCGGCGAGGTCGCGCGCATCCCGAACGGCCAGCCCGGAACGGGCCAACCGGAACGCGAGCACCTGATCGGAGTCCACCGCCGAGGTGAATTAGATCCTCTGCCACCATTCCGGCGTGGCGAACGCACGGCGCCGCTGGAGGTTCTACGCGTCGCTCCCCGAGCGGGGGGTGCGCGCCGGCGCGGCCGGGCTCGGTGGCGCGCTGCACGAGACCTTCGAGCTCGCGCTTCCCCGCTTCGTGCGGCGCTCTCGCTTCTACGAGGCGACCGCGAAGAACCTCCTCCGCGTGGCGATCGAGCTCGTCGGCGACGTCGAGCGCCCGCCGGCGGCGCAGGCCGAGCCGAACGCCCGCGAGCTCGCGAAGCGGAAGGGCGCCGGAAACATCGTCGAGCTCGGCTCGATCGCCGCGTTCGGCTTCTCGCCCCTCTGGCTGCTCGCGGCGGCGTCGGACGTCACCCGCGGCTCGCGCGTTTACCTAGATGCGCTGACGCGGGAGCTCAAGGCGGCCGGCGTCCTCGCCGAGGAGGTGGACGCCGGCTCCGTCGACGAGCTGCTGGGCGTCCTCGAGCAGACGTCCGGCGGAACGGCCCGGCTGATCGACGTCCCGCCGCTCGAGCTCCGGGAGCTCCGCGCCTCGGTCGCCGAGCTGCGCGCGCACGCCGACTCGCTCCCGTCGAGCGGCGAGCTCGCCGCGCTCTACTCCGCGCTCCGGCGCGCTGCGGAGGCCGAGGATAGACCGCTCCTCGAGGTGTCGGCGGGGGTCGGTCTCGCGTTCGTAACCTCGGCGCGCAAGGTCTCGGACGCGCACGTCGTCGCCCCGTACCGCGAGGATTGGAAGCCGCTGCGCGACGAAGGCTTCGGCGCCTACGCGCAGCGCGTCGGAAGACCCTACCGCGAGGCGGTCCGACGGCATCTTCAAGCGGACGAGACGACGAAGACCGAGCGCCTGCTCGACCGGCTCGCCGCCTGGCGGAAGCGCAGCGCCGAGTAGCGCCGCTCAGCCGAGCGCGGCTCGCACGTATCGCCGCGCGCCCCAATAGCCGCGCGCTCGCACGGGGACGATCCTGACGCGCGTCCCGGTTCGCCGAGCCTCGATCATCTTCCCGCCGCCGACGTAGAGGGCGACATGGTGAACGTGCCCGCTCCGCGCGTAGAAGAGCAGGTCGCCGCCTCGGAGCCGGTTGCGGGCGACGGCCGTGCCGCGGTTCGCCTGCGCGTCCGCATCGCGCGGGATGACGACGCCGTGCGCCTTGTAGACCGTCGACGTGAAGCCTGAGCAATCGAACGCGAAGCCGGACGTGCCGGCCCAGAGGTAGGGCG
>DASZKB010000024.1:0-2196 GCA_035947475.1 Gaiellaceae bacterium
AGGTTGCGGTCGACGATGAACGTGACGCGGCCGCAACCTCAACTACACGAACGTCTGCTACACCGACTGCGACTTCTGCGCCTTCTACCGGCGGCCGGGCGACACCCGCGAGGGCTACCTGCTCCCGAAGCCGGTCCCGCCGATCGCGAGCGTCTCCTCGATCTTCTTGAAGATGACCGCCTTCGGAAGCAGATAGCCCTCGGCGCGGTCGCCGGGCCGGCGGTAGAACGCGCAGAAGTCGCAGTCGGTGTAGCAGACGTTCGTGTAGTTGACGTTCCGGTCGATCACGAACGTGACGCGCCGCGGATCCGTCTTCCGCGCGCGGAGCTCGTCGGCGGCGCGCCCGATCGCGACGAGGTCCTTGCTCCGGAGAAGCGCGAGCGCGTCCACCTCGTCGAGGCGCTCGCCGGAGAGCGCCTTTGCGAGAACGTCGGCGACGATCACACCCGCACCGCCTCCGCGGTCAGGAAGCGAAGCTCGGGGACGGATTCGAGCTCCGCTGCCTCGCGCGCGAGCTCGAAGAACGTGAGCAGCCCGGCTCGCTCCCGGGGGCCGAACCGGTAGCTGAGCTTCTCGAAGTAGCGGGCGAGGAACCCCGGAGGGTACCCGTAGCGAGCGCTCGCCTCACGCGCGAGCGCCTCGGGGTGCGAGCGGGCGCGGCGGTGAGCCGCGAGCAGGGCGTCCTCCAGAGCGGGGATGCCGTCGGGCGGCGGGTCGGGGCATGCGAAGACGGCGTAGACCATGGGCAGCCCCGTGCGCTCGCGCCAGAGCCGGCCGAGATCGTGGTGCGGAGTCGGGTCCTCGAACATGCTCGCGAGCGCCGCGTCGCCGATCAGGAGCGTCGCGTCGGCCGCCGCGCCCAGCGGCACGTGTTCGGCGTCGGGCAACAGGATCCGTACGAGGACGGCTGCGGTAGCGCTCTCGGGCGTGACGGCGACCGACCGGACGCGCTCGAGGGGCGCCCGGGCGACGAGCTGGATCGAGTCGACGGCGCCGTCCGCGGAGACGCAGAGACGTGGGAGGAGCCGAAGCCTCTCCGCGTTTCGCCCGTACTCGATCGACGAGATGGGCGCGAGGTCGAGGTCGCCGGCGAGCAAGCGCGCGTTCAACTCGGTGGGAACGCCCACCACCTCTTCGACGTCGGCCTCCAGCCCGTGGAAGACCGGCGCCATGTTCACGTAGGAGATGCGCCCGAGCCGAAGGCTCACGGGTCCCACCTGCGGAGCTCGTTGTAGAGGGTGTCGCGCTGGACGGGTACCCGCCCGGCCGCCCGGATCGTGCGGACGAGCTCTTCGACCTTCTGCTCGGTCTCCGTCTGCGCTCCGGCCGCGTGGAAGATCTCCTCGCGCACGACGGTGCCCTGCACGTCGTTCGCGCCGAAGTGGAGCGCGACCTGCGTGAGGGGCAGGCCCATCATGATCCAGTAGGCCTTGACGTGGGGGATGTTGTCGAGGAGAAGCCGCGAGACGGCGATCATCTTGAGGTCGTCCGAGCCGGCCGTGAAGGTCCACCCGCGCCGCTCGAAGACCGTGTTCTCCGGATGGAACGCGAGCGGGATGAAGGCGAGAAAGCCGCCCGTCTCGTCCTGGAGGTCGCGGAGGCGGAGCAGGTGATCGACCCGCTCCTCGTAGGTCTCGACGTGGCCGTAGAGGATCGTGCAATGCGTCGGGATCCCGAGCCCGTGCGCGGTCCGGTGCGTGTGGAACCAGAAGTCCGGGTGCTCCTTGCCGGGAGCGACCAGCCGCCGCACCCGCCCCGAGAAGACCTCGGCGCCACCGCCGGGGAGTGAGCCGAGCCCGGCCGCCTTGAGCTCGGCGAGCACCTCCTCGTGCGTGAGCCCCGAGAGCTTGGTCATGTGGTGGATCTCGCTCGCGGTGAAGAGCTTCAGGTGGACGTCGGGGAGCGCCTCCTTGAGCGAGCGGACGACCTCGACGTAGTACGAGAAGTCGAGGTGCGGGTGCTCGCCGCCGACCATGTGGATCTCGGTGAACCGCGTCCGCTCGCGCTGCTCCGCGGCGTCCTGGACGAGCTCTTCCACCGACCACAGGTACGCGTCGTCTTGCTTCGCCGTGCGCGCGAACGCGCAGAACTTGCACTTCACGCGGCAGATGTTCGTGTGGTTCAAGTAGACGTTCTGGACGAAGTAGACGTCGTCGTCTCCGCCGCGCCGGCGCCTCGCGGCGTCGGCAAGCTGGC
>DASZKB010000025.1:0-2657 GCA_035947475.1 Gaiellaceae bacterium
ACATCCGGCTGCTCATGGTCTTCCGCTTCCCGCGCGAGGAGACGTGGCGCCTGTGGGCCGCCCTCTTCATCCTCGCGGCGTCGTTCGGCCTCGGGGCGGGTGCGGCGGCGCGGGCGCGCGCCGAGGCGGTCACCGAGGGGAGGGGACGACCGACTTCCCCGTACATGGTGCTTCGCCGCGCCGGCCCCATCGCAGTGCTTCTCGCCGTCCTCCTCTGGTTCGGCGGCTCGCTCGCGGCGACGATCCTCGTCCTCGCGGTCGCCGCCGTCGCGGTCGGCTTTCGCTTCCTCGGCCGGGCCGTCCCGCGCCGCGGCGCGCGCTGGGTCGCCCTCGCCGTCCTCGCCGGGATCGTCTCCTCGTTCGTCGTCGTGACGCGCTTCGGCGGCGTCCCCGCGAACGAGTGGGGCGGTCTCCATCTCACCCTCTTCCTCGCCGTAGGCGGAATCGTGCTCTCGTTCCCGCTCGGCGTCCTCCTAGCGCTCGGGCGCCGCTCGACGCTTCGCGCAGTGCGAATCGTTTGCACCGCCTACATCGAGCTCATCCGCGGCGTTCCGCTCATCACCGTCCTCTTCATGGGCTCGCTGATGCTCGGGTACTTCCTCGAGCCGGACTGGGCATGGCGGCCCACCGACGTCACCCGGGCCCTCGTCGCGTTCGTCCTCTTCACCGCCGCGTACGTCGCCGAGATCGTTCGCGGCGGCCTCCAGAGCGTCCCGCGCGGTCAGATCGAGGCAGCGCAGGCAGTCGGGCTCTCGCCTCTCAAGACGACGCGCCTGATCGTCCTTCCGCAGGCGCTGCGAGCGGTCATCCCCGGCCTCGTCGGGCAGTTCATCAGCCTCTTCAAGGACACCTCGCTCGTCTTCATCATCGGGCTGACCGACCTTCTCGCGGTTGCTGAGCTCGCGACGAAGCAGCCCGACTTCCTCGCGCAAGGGCTGATCTTCGAGACGCTCGTCTTCATCTCGTTCGTCTACTGGGCGGGGTCGTACTGGATGTCGCGCGAGAGCCAGAGGCTCGAGACACGATTGGGGGTGGGGCAGCGATGACGGAAACGCTGACTTCGGAGGCGACGGTCGCGCGCGGGACCGGCGAGCCGATGATCGTCCTCGAGGGCGTGGAGAAGTGGTTCGGGGACTTTCAGGCGCTCAAGGGCGTCGAGCTCGTGGTGGGGCGGCAGGAGGTGGTCGTCGTCGCGGGCCCTTCGGGGTCCGGGAAGTCGACCCTCATCCGCTGCATCAACCGCCGCGAGCAGCACGACCGCGGCCGGATCGTCGTCGACGGGATCGAGCTCTCGGACGACCTGCGGAACATCCAGGAGATCAGGCGCGAGGTCGGGATGGTTTTCCAGCAGTTCAACCTCTTTCCGCATCTGACGGTCTTTGAGAACATCACGCTCGCCCCGCGCCAGGTCCGGCGCTGGTCGAAGCAGAAGGCGGCCGAGAAGGGGATGGAGCTCCTGCAGCGTGTGCAGATCCCTGAGCAGGCCCACAAGTACCCCGGCCAGCTCTCGGGCGGTCAGCAGCAGCGCGCCGCGATCGCGCGCGCGCTCGCGATGGAGCCGAAGATCATGCTCTTCGACGATCCGACCTCCGCTCTCGACCCCGAGATGATCAAGGAAGTGCTGGACGTGATGGAGGAGCTCGCCGAGTCGGGCATGACGATGATCGTGGTGAGCCACGAGATGGGCTTCGCGCGCGCCGTCGCGGACCGCATGGTGTTCATGGCGGACGGCGAGATCGTCGAGGTCGGGACCCCCGAGCACTTCTTCGAGAATCCGCAGGAGGAGCGGACGAAGCAGTTCCTCTCGCAGATCCTCTAACCGAGCGGGCGCCGGGCGACTACTGCTCCAGCAGCTGCAGCCGGCGGGCGAGCCAGGGCTTCGTCGTCGACTGTAGAACGAGCGTGACGACGACGGCGAGGGCGACGACGGTGACGATCTCGTCCTGGTAAGGCACGCCGCGCGCGACGAGGACGCCGACGAGCGCCGCAGGCACGACGCCCGTCTCTCGCGTCCAGGCTACGAAGCCGATCTCGCGCCACTCCCAGCGCGCCCGACGGTCGGGGAGGAGGCAGGCGAGCACGGTCAGCGGACGGGCGACGAATATGAACGCCGCCAGCACGGCGAGGGCCGGAAGCGCGTGCTCGGCCATGCGGTCGAACGGGAGATTGGCGCCGAGCGTCATGAAGATGAGGATGACCGCCACATCCTTCGCGAGGCTCATGAACGAGTGGATGTCCTGCTCGTGCTCCGGCTCGATACCGAGCCGGAGCGTGTTCATGTTCCCGACGATCAGACCGGCGACGAACGCGCCCATGTACCCGCTGCCGCCGGCCGCCTCGATCGCGAAGTACGAGCCCCCGACGCCGGCGAGGGCGGCGAGGGCCGCCGTTCCGCGCCACACCCCGATCTGCCGGCTCGACACAGCGAGCGCCAGGGCTAGGCCGATGACGACGCCCAGACCGGTCGATATCACGAGCTCGAGCGCGAACTCGCCGAGCGGCTCGGCGAGCGAGCCCTCGCCCTCGACGACGAACGCCGCGACGGACAGCGTGAGGACGGCGCCCGTGACGTCGTTCAGCGCGGACTCCGCGACGACCGTCTGCGCGACCTTCGCCCGCATCCGGAGCCGCTCGAACAGCGGTATCAGGATTGCGGG
>DASZKB010000026.1:0-1971 GCA_035947475.1 Gaiellaceae bacterium
ACCTCGCCGAGCTCGGCGCCAGGACGAACGGCGAGGTCGTCGTCGAGTTCACGCATCCGCTCTGCACCGACTGCCGCGAGCTCGAGGAGAGGCTCCGCGCCCAGGGGAAGAGCGTCGTCACGGTGGACGTGACGGCGCGGCCCGAGCTGGCGCAGAAGTACGGCGTCGCCCTCGTCCCGACCGCGGTCGCGGTTACGCCCGGCGGCCAGGTGACCGCCCGCCTGGCGGGATGATGGGAAGGCCGGCCGCAACCTTGCGGCGGCCGCCGGCCTGATAGACGACGTCGACGCTGTCGTTCTTCCGGTACGTCCCTGCGATGCCGAGGAACATGCTCGCCCACCGGAGGGGGCCGAGCCGCCCCTCCTGCGCGAGCGGCTTCGTGAACCGAAGCGTGCGACCGACGACCTGGTAGTCCGCGCCCGCCGTCTGCGGGACGCCGTTCACGAAGACCTCGAACGGCTCGCGGGCATCCCGCGGGAGCGGCACAGTCCAGACCTCGCCCACCCTCGAAGCGAGAGCCTAGACCGTGCCGGCCCCTGGGCGCGCTACAAAATCCCTCTTCTGCCTCTCCCCCGAAACAGTGAGGTGCGCTTGCTCGCACTGAACCACAAAACGAGGGATTTGCAAGCCGGCCCTTGCGGCGTCCGGAGGGGTATCCGGACCGCGTCCGAGACCCGCCTTCGGGCGCCCGCTTAGAATCGCGCCGATGGGCCGGAACGCCGTCTTCGTCCTCCTCGCGATCCTCGCCCTCGCTCTTCCCTTCACGTTCCTCCTCCCGCCGGGGCCTCCCGACGCGGTCACCGACAGCGCCGAGACGATCAACGACATCTACTGGGTCGTGATGGCCGCCGCGGCGGTGGTCTTCCTACTCGTCGAGGGCGCGCTCCTCCTCTTCATCGTCCGCTTCCGCCGACGGCCCGAGACGCCCGAGGACGTCGAAGGCCCGCAGATCCACGGCAACACCCGGCTCGAGGTGATCTGGACGCTCATCCCCGCGGCAGCGCTCCTTGCGATCGCCGTCTTCGTCCTCCTGAAGACGCCGGCGGTGCAGGCCGACTCCGACGAGCCCGGCATGCGCGTGAGCGTGGAGGCGCACCAGTTCTACTGGCAGTACGAGTACGAGAACGGGGTCGTCGCGCTCGACCGTCTCCGGCTTCCGGTCGACACGCCGGTGACCCTCGAGCTCCAGACGTACGACGTCGAGCACAGCTGGTGGACGCCCGACCTGAACGGGAAGCTCGACACGGTCCCCGGGCGTACGAACCGGCTCCAGTTCACGCCGAGGGAAACTGGATCGTTCGACGGCGCGTGCGGTGAGCTCTGCGGCGTCCAGCACGCGCTCATGGACACCGAGGTCGAGGTGGTCGAACGGGACGAGTTCGACGCCTGGCTGGCGGAGCAGCAGCAGGCGCAGACCGGCGAGGCGCGGGAGCTCGGGCAGGCGACGTACCAAGCGGTCTGCGGAAAGTGCCACGGGCTCGCGGGCGAGGGCGACGTGGGGCCGCCGCTCGCCGGAAGCGCGCAGCTCTCGAACCCCGACTCGATGCGAGCGCTGCTCCGGGAGGGGCAGAACACGGACACGTTCCCGGGCTACATGCCGCCCAACCTCTCCGCAGGGTGGCCGGACTTCCAGTTCGAGGCGCTGATCGCGTACTTCCGCGCCACCAACAACCTGCAAGGAGGCCAGGGCTAGTGGCGGTACGAGCCGAGCGCGTCGCGCCGACCTGGAAGGAAAGCCCGGTCATGAGCTGGGTCACGACCGTGGACCACAAGCGGATCGGGATCCTCTACGTCGTCTCGGCCTTCGGCTTCTTCTTCGCCGCCGGCGTGATGGCGCTCCTCATGCGCCTCCAGCTCATGTCCGCCGGGAACGACTTCATCACGAAGGACGGCTACAACCAGCTCGTCACCGTCCACGGGACGGCGATGATCTTCCTCTTCGTCGTCCCCGTCCTCGCCGGGTTCGGGAAC
>DASZKB010000027.1:0-3647 GCA_035947475.1 Gaiellaceae bacterium
GGCCGCGCGCGCGAGAGCGTCGTCCATCGGAACTGCCGCATCTCCGAAGCGTGAGATCCCGCGCCGGTCGCCCAGGGCTCTATCGAGCGCCTCGCCGAGCGTGAGCGCCGCGTCCTCTGCGGTGTGATGCGCCCCCGTCTCGTAGTCGCCTGCGCCCTCGAGGACGAGATCCAGGCCGCCGTGAAACGCGAGTTGCTCGAGAAAGTGGTCGTAGAGCCCTGCCCCCGTCGCGACGTGCACGCGGCCCGCGCCGTCCAGCGCGAGTCGCGCCGAGATCCGGGTCTCGGCCGTGGCGCGGACGTAACGGACGCGCCGCCCACCTGCTTCGGCGACAGGGCTTGGCCGGCCGAGGCTACGCGCGAGCGCGGCGACGATGAGATCATCGTCCTGCGGATCGCGTACCGTTATCCTGATGCCGTCGGGGAAGACCCGCGGCACTAGGCCCCTGCTCAGGAGCGCATCCCCGACGGCACCGGCGTCGTCGAGGGGGACGAACACGAAGTTGGCGCGTGAAGGGAGGGGGGAGAGCCCGAGCTCGCGCAGGCAGTTCGCGAGCCGTTCGCGCTCCTCGACGACCTCCGCAACGTCTGGCGGCGAGGTGAGTGAGGCTAGCGCGAGCCGGGCCGAGAGCGTCGAGACCTGCGCCGGCGCCTGGCGCACCCGCAGCTCTGCGGCCGTCTCGGCGTCGGCGAGCGCGTAGCCGACACGCGCGCCGGCGAGGCCGAACGCCTTCGAGAACGTTCGCAGGACGATGACCCCTTCGTCGAGGAGACCGATGGCCGACTCGCCAGCGTACTCGAAGTACGCCTCGTCGACGACGAGCGGCCGGGCATCCGGGAGCGGGTCGAGCGCGCCGGTCGGGTTGTTCGGGCGGCAGCAGTACGTCAGCACAGGGTCCTCGCCCGAGACGACGGCGCCGGCGAGGTGCGCGGCGACGCGGTAGAGCGGGTACGTCGGCTCGTCGGAGATCGAGATCGCATCACCGGGACCGGTGAACGAGCGCGCGCAGAGGAGGATGAGGTCGTCGGCGCCCGCGCCGAGGACTACGTTCTCTGGCTCGACGCCAGCGTAGGCAGCGATGGCGCGCTCGAGTTCGGGGTACCCCCCGTGGGGGTAGGTGTTGATCCCCGCGAGCGTCCCGGCGATAGCGCCCGGACGTGCCGCCGGCAGCGGCTGAGGTGGGACGTTGCCGTCGTAGCGGACGACCTCTACCGGCTGTATCCCCGCGAGCCTGGCGAGCTCCTCGGTCGAGGGCGCCCACCCGTACGGTTTGAATTCCGGAGCCAGCGCCCTCATCGGCGCACCGCCTCCGCGTGCGCGGGCATCCCCTCCGCGGCGGCGAGCGCCTCGACGACCGGCCGCAGCCGCGCGAGCCCGCCAGGCGTGATGCGCTGCAGCGTGAGGGGCTTGAGGAACGTCTCGAGCCCGAGGCCGCCGACGGATCGTGCCCACCCGCCGGTCGGGAGCACGTGGTTGGCTCCCGTGGCGTAGTCGCCGGCCGCGACGGGCGAAGTGGCGCCGACGAACACGCTGCCGGCGTTGCGGACGCGGGGGGCGAGCGCCTCGGCTTCCTCGCCGAGCAGGACTAGGTGTTCGGGCGCCAGCCGTTCGATCTCCCCGAGCGCCGCGTCGAGGTCGCCATCGGCCTGGATCAGCCGGCATACCGAGTCCTGCCCGTGCTCGGCCTGGGCGGCGAGCTCGAGCTCGGCCACGCGCCTGTCGGCATCTCCGCTCACGAGAACGAGGACCTCGGAGGGACCGGCAGGGAGGTCTATAGCCACGTCCCGCGCGACCGCGAGCTTGGCCCTGTTCACGGCCTCCCCGCCCGGGCCGACAATCTTGTCCACGCTCGCTATCCTTTTGGTGCCGTACGCGAGCGCCGCGATGGCTTGCGGGCCGCCGAGCGCCCAGACCTCCTCGATCCCGAGCGTTCTTGCAGCGGCCGAGATCAGACCCGCACCAGAGGGAGGAGTCGCGACGGCGATGCGCCGGACGCCCGCGACCTGCGCGGGTACGGCGCACATTACGAGCGTCGAGACTAGCCCGCGAGGCACGTAGATACCAACCGAGTCGATCGGGACCCAGCGCCGCTCGAGCTCGACTCCGGGTGCGACCTCGAGCCGGAGATCCGCCGGTCGCTGCGCCGCGTGCCACGCGCGCACCCGCTCGGCGAGGTCGAGTAGCGCCTCGGCGGGGAGCGTCTCCGGCTGGGGACGCGCGGGGGCTGGCGGGACGCCGTCGAGGCGTACTGCCCACTCGGTGAGCGCTTCATCCCCGCGCTCCCTGATATCCGCGACTATCGCCTCCGCAGGCCCCGTCACGCGAGCATCCGTTCTATCGGGACGAGCAGGATCGAGGACGCCCCAGCCTCGCGGAGGCGGGGGAGGAGGCGCCACACGTCTGCCGCAGGCACGAGGGCGTGGACGGCCACCATCCCCGGCTCGGCCAGCGGTAGGACGCTCGGCGCGCGCGAGCCGGGGACGAGCTCCTGGATCCCGGGCAACGCCTCCTCGGGTGCGTTGAGCATAAGGTAGCGGGCCTCGCGGGCGTCGACGACGCTCTTGAGGACGGTGGCGAGCTCGAAGGCATCCTCTGAGCCCTCCTCGGGGCCGATGAGGAGGGCTTCCGAGGAGAAGAGCGCTCCGAGCGAGCGCAGGCCGTTCGTGCGCAGGGTGTTCCCGCTGGAGACGAGGTCGACGATCGCATCGGCGAGGCCAAGCCGCGGCGCGACTTCGACCGAGCCCGTAACGTCGACGAGTGTCACCTCGATCCCGCGCTCGCCAAGCGTCTCGCGCGTGAGCCTGGGGAAGACGGTGGCGACGCGGGCGCCGGCGAGATCCTCGATCGAGCGGATGGACGACTCGGCCGGTACAGCCGCCTCGAGCGTGCAGCTCCCGAACCCGAGCCGGAGGAGCTCACTCACGCGCTCGCCCCGCTCGCGCACGAGGTCGGCCCCCGTGATGCCGCAGTCAACGACGCCGTCCCGGACGTACTCTGGGATGTCGGCTGCGCGCACGAGCAGGACCTCCACACGGGCATTGCGGCAGGGGAAAGCGAGCGCCCGTTCGCCAGGCTGCTCGGGACCGAGGCCAGCGTCCTCGAGCAACTCGACCGCGGGCTCGCGCAGCCTTCCCTTGGAAGGAACCGCGACCCTCAGCCGCTCGCCCTGCTCTTGCGACGCTCGATCGCTAGCGAGTAGCCACCCTCCCCGTGGCGCAGCCAGTGCGCCACGCGGGTCACCGTCGTCGTCGAGGCGCCCGTTCGGCGCGACACCTCGTGGTATGGCAGCCCCTCGGCGACCAGCCGCGCCGCCTGCCAGCGATGCGTCATCGCCTCGATCTCCCCGAGCGTGCAAAGGTCCCGGAAAAACCTCTCCGCTTCCTCTACCGTCTCGAGGGTCAGAATCGCCTCGAAAAGCTCGCTTGTCTCGCGCGTCCGCCACGCGCCAGCTCCTTCCATCCGCTCATCCCTTACTCGCCATCGCCTCCAGAGCCCCGGAGGGCAGTAACCTCTCCAGTTACTCCTAAAGTACCGTGTTAGTATACTAACATGACAACAGATGAACAGACAAGCTTCCAACTCGTACCGGCGGTGGACGTACTGGGAGGCGAGGCCGTCCGGCTCGAGCGCGGGGCGTTCGAGCGTGT
>DASZKB010000028.1:0-10230 GCA_035947475.1 Gaiellaceae bacterium
CTTCCAAGCTCTAGTCACCGGTTCGAATCCGGTCGGACGCTCTCCGCTCAAAGAGTCGGCGAAAGGAGCGAGATGGAAGGCGGGCCGCCGCGAGAGGATCCCTGGGACCCGATCACGCAGGGCGACGTCGAGGACGAGGACACGCCCCCGGCCGAGCGAGAGGCAGAGGAGGCCGCGCTCGGCGAAGACGAGGAGCCGGCCCCCGGCCCCTAAGGGATCCGGTCGGCGAGCGGCTCGATCGCGCCGGCCGTCGGCGTGAGCGTCCCCTCTTCCAGCCCTGACGCGATCTCGCGCGCCAGCGCGAGCGCCTCGCTGTCGTGCTCCGGGCTGAGGACGCTCGTCACGACGGCCAGGACCTCCTCGCCGGCGCGGAGCTCGACGTCGACCGTGCTGAGGTCTCGCTTCCGGATGTACGGATCGTCGGGAACGCCGATGCGGACGACGACCTCACGCCCGTCCGGAAGGCGCGCGGTCTCCTCGACAGGACGGTTCCGGAGGCTCATCGAGCGGGAGTCGGCGCGGGCATCGGCGGGGACAATTTCCCGGGTGGCCGCACGAAAAACATCCGGCGGCGAGCTCCGGCGCGACGGGCGCACCGTTCGCCTCTCTCGGCTCGACATGCTTTTCTGGCCCGAGGAAGGGATCCGGAAGGGCGACCTCCTCGACTACTACGCGCGCATCGCGCCGGTCCTCCTCCCGCATCTCCGCGAGCGGCCGTTCACGCTCAAGCGGCACTACAACGGGCCGCGCAGCCCGTTCGAGTGGATCAAGGACGCGCCTGCCGAGATGCCGGATTGGATCCCGGTGGCGCCTCTCCCGGCGAAGTCGCGCGGCGGCGAGCTCGTCCACTACCCGCTCGTGAACGACGACCTCGCTCTCCTCTGGATGATCGACTTCGGCTGCGTCGACCTCCACGTCTGGACGTCTCGCGCCGACCGTCCGGAGCGACCGGACTACGTCCTCTTCGACCTCGACCCGGCCGGCGTTCGGTTCGCCGACGTCGTTCGGGCCGCGCGCGTCCTGCACGAGGCGCTCGAGGCGCTCGGCCTCGCCGCGGTCGTCCGGACCACCGGGGGAGCGGGGCTCCACGTGCAGGTTCCGATCGCCCGCGGCGCCCACACGCACGCGGAGGCGCGCCGCTTCGCCGAGATCGTCGCCGGCGCGCTCGTCCGTTCAGCCCGCGGGCTCGTCACCACCGAGCGCTCGCTCGCCCGTCGGCGGGGGGTCTTCGTCGACACGAAGATGAACGGGCACGGCCAGCAGATCGTCTGCGCGTACTCCGTCCGCCCGGAGCCGGGCGCGCCGGTCGCCGCGCCGCTCCGGTGGGACGAGCTCGACGAGACCCTCGATCCGCGCGCGTTCACGATGGACGCCGTGCTCGAGCGCGTCGGGCGCGACGGCGACCTCCACGAGCCCTTGCTCTCCGCGCGTCAGCGCCTCGACACCGCGCTCACGGCGTTCGCGTCATGACCCTCGAGCACGAGGTCGTGATCGAGCGCCCGCTCGAAGAGGTCTTCGCCTACGTCGCTGACCCCGCCAACGTGCCCGAGTGGCAAGCGGGCGTCGTCTCGACGACGAAGACATCCGACGAGCCGATGGCGACCGGCGTGCGTTGGCGGGAGGTCCGCAACTTCCTGGGCCGGCGCGTCCACGGCACGCTCGAGGCGACGGAGTACGAGCACGGCCGCCTCTTCGCCTTGAGGACGGTGTCCGGCAGCGCCGCCATCCACGTCCGCCACCTCTTCGAGCCCTTCGACGGGGGGACGAGGATCCGCGTCCTCGCCGAGGGAAACCCGGGACGTCTGGGACGGCTTGGCGGGCGATTCGTGAGGCGCGCCGCCGAACGCCAGCTCCAAGGGGACTTCGCGCGCCTCAAGCAAGTGCTCGAGGAACGGGCCTAGGCAGCGGGGCGCCGAAGCCCCCCGCTGCTGGCAGCACACCCGCTATCCGGCGGCCGCGGTGACCCAGGAGAAGCCGGGCGTTCCGCCGGACGCCCACGCCCCTTGCGTCTCCGTGTCGTCCGGATTCGCGACACCGACGCTCAGCGGCGTCCCGGACGCGTCGACGATCGAGACGTCGTCGACGTAGAAGTTCTCGAGGTTCACCGCCGGGTCCGACGTGTAGGCGAACCGAACGAGGATCCGCTTTCCGGCATACGGAGTCAGGTCAGCGGTGTGCTCCGTGTAAACCGGCGCGAACAGGTTCGCGCTCGTGAGAGGCGGGAGTCCCGACGTGCCGGTCAGGCCGTTCTCGAAGACCTTGTTGCCCCCGTTCACGCCGAGCGTCCCGATCGGATCGAGCCTCGTCGTTCCCGACGCGTTCGCCGCAGTCGTCTCGAGGCTCGTCCACGTCGCGCCCCCGTCCGTCGAGACGAGCGCGTACGCCCAGTCGTAGCCGTCCTCGAGCTGGTACCACGCCCAGAACTTGAGCTTCGGCTGCGCGAGCGCCGAAACGGTGGTGAGATCGACCGTCTCGGTCATATGGCTGTTTGCGCCGGAGACGCTCCCGCTCCACCAGGCGTGCTGGCCGGAGTGGATCCGCTCGGCGGGCGTCGTCCCGCCGCCGCTCGTCCCGCCGACGACGTCGACGTCGAGGTGGAACGTGCTGAAAGACGGCGGGTTCGCGGGCCCGGTGTTCGACACCGCCACCCAGACGGTCGTCGGAAGGACGAGGTCCGTGCTGTCGTTGCCGTCGAGGATCGAGACGCGGGCCGGCCGATCCTTCGTCGTCGGCGAGTACAGCACGCCGCCGGGTACCGAGTGCGAGACGAACCCGGTGACCGTCGAGTCGACCTCCTGCCCGTGCTCGTCGAAGACGAAGACGTCCATCCGGTCCGTCCCCGCGACGTCGTAGACGGCGAAGTCGGCGCGCGTCGTGCCCGCGGTGAGCCGCACGGGGTACGTCACCCAGTCGGTGTAGATGTCGCCGCCGTAGAACCCGACGGGCGTGTAGTCGGTGGTGTCGAGGGCCCAGATCGGCCCTTCCACCGACGCCCCGGCGCCCGCCGCCGGATCGGGTTCCCGGAGGTCGACGAAGAACTGGACGGGAATCCGGACCGTCTGCGTGGCGTTGCCGAGCTTCGCCTTCCCGACGATCGTGGCCGCGTACATCCCCGGCGCGGCGTCGAGCGGCACAGCCAGGCGCGCGGCGAACGGCGTCTCCGCCCCGGCGGCCGCCTTGACCGACTTCGGGAAGGCGAACCACGCCGCCGGCGCCGCGCGCACGCCCGTCGGCTCGGCCTCGCTCGCGACGGTGAAGGACATCTTCGTGCCGGCCGGCAGACCGGCCGAGCCGTGGACGACGAACGTCTGAACGGCCGTCTCGCCGCGGGCCACGTCGTCGAGCGACCACGACGGCTGGAGCTCGTGGACGTCGTCGAGCTCACCAACTTGCGGCGTGTAGACCGTCAGGCCCTTGGTGAGGGCGAGAAGGGCGGACGGCGCGTGGATCCGCCCGGCTCCCTCCCCGGTGACGCCGACCCACGCGTCATTGCGGAGCGGCCGGAGCGCCTCGGGGTCCTCGCCCGTGATCTTGATCCGGATCGAGGATGTCAGCCCGGTCACGGCGCCCTCGAAGGCGCGCGCGCCGGCCGTGTTCGCGAGGGCCGCTTTGACGCGGTAGTAGGGCGGCGCGGCGCCGGCCACCCGCTTGTACCCGTCGATCACGAGCGCGGCCGCCCCGGCCGCGGCGGGCGCCGACATCGACGTGCCGGAGAGGACGGCGTACGACGGGTCGGTCGAATAGTGGTTCTGCGCCGCGGCATCCGCGGCCCGGATCTCCGCGCCTTCGGTCGACTCGGCGGCCACGTAGAACACGCCCGGCGCGGTTACGTCGGGCTTGATCAGGCGATCGCCCGTCGGCCCGCGCGAGCTGAACTGCGCGATCGCGCTCGCGCCGGCGGCAGCCGCTTCGGGCCTGATGTCGCCGTACACGCCGTGCTCGGTCTCGGCCGTCGGGTTGTCGAGGTCGAAGTCCGCGACCGAGGCTGCGACGGAGACCGCCTGGGCCGCGACCGACGGCGAGCCGGTGCTCTGGAGGACGGGGCCGCTGTTCCCCGCCGAGATCGTGAAGACGACGTTGTTCTTCCGCGCCAGCTCGTTCACGAGCTGCGCCTCGGGGTCGTTGTTGGTCACCTGCTCAGCGCAGCAGAGCGGCGAGAAGTAGAAGCGGCCGGATCCGAGACTGACGTTGATGACGTCGGCCCCTCCGCCGCCGTCCGCCTTCTCCGTCGCCAGGAACTTGAGGCCGGCCATGACGCTCGAGTTGAGGCACGACCCGGCGGCGAGGCACACTTTCGCGCCCGCGAGCGAGGCCTCGGGCGCCATGCCGGGAAGCCGTCCGTTCTGCGCCGGGACCGCGCCCTCCGCGCTTCCGGTCGCGATCCCCGAGACGTGCGTTCCGTGTCCGTTGTCGTCGTAACCCGCCGTGCGCGCGCACTGGCCCTCCGTCTGAGCGGGCGTGACGCTCGTGCAATCGACGAAATCCCTGATCTTCGGCTCACCGGGCGCGGCGCCCCAGCGCAGCCAGTCCTGGTCGTCGAGATCGGAATGCGTGCTGTCGATCCCGCTGTCGGCGACCCCGACGACGACGCCCTTCCCGGTCACCCCGTCGGCCCAGAGCACGTCCGCCCCGACGTCCGACGTGCCGCGCTTCACCTGGTCGGCGACGCCCTGAACCGTGACCGCCTGGATCATGTGGAAGCGGTCGAGCTCCAGGCGGGAGACGCTCGCGAGATGTGAGACGGCCGCAACCGAAGCGACCGGCGAGACGAGCGCCACCCAGCCGATCTCGGGAAACCGGAAGCGAACGGTCGCACCGGCGCTCCCGAGCTCGGCGACGAGCGCGCGGTCGATCGGCCCCCTGACGCGCGCCAGGTAGTAGACGTCGCCCGCCCGGTATCCGGTCACGAAGTCGCCGATCGGGAACTCGCCGTAACCGCCTTGCGAGACGACGGTTGCGAGGGCCGGATCGAGCTTCGACCAGTTCGGCTCCTCGGCGGCCGTCGACGTTGCGGTCGTACCTGGAACGACGAGGAGGACGGTCAGGAGGGCGAAGAGTGCGAGACCACGGCGCACGGCAAACCTCCTCGGTCGGAGCTTTTTCCTGCGTGACCCCGCGGGCGGAATTCCCGGCCGAAACCGGTTTGAAACCGGTGTCACGTGCGCGTCAGGTCGGGACGGCCGGATTCGAACCGGCGGCCTCGCGCTCCCAAAGCGCGCGCGCTACCAGGCTGCGCCACGTCCCGCTGGCGCTGATCGTACCGCCCGGTAGCCTCCGCCGCCGTGTCCGAGATCGCCGCCGACCGCGCAGTGGCGGGCGAGCGCGCCGCCGCCCGGCGGCCGCTCGTCGGCTACGCGCTCGTCCTGACCGCGGTCGCTCTCTGGTCCGTCCACGGAACGGTCGCGAAGGTGGTCATGGAGTCGGGCGGGCTCTCGTCGCTTCGGCTCGCGGAAGTGCGGGCGGCCGGCGCGGGCTTCGTCCTCCTGGCGGCCGTCGCGATCTTCCGGCCGCGCACCCTGCGTTTCTCGGCGCGCGAGGGCGCGTATCTGGTCGTCTTCGGCGTCGCCGGTCTCGCGTTCGTGCACTACTTCTATTTCACGGCGATCGCCCGCCTCGACATCGGCGTCGCGCTCGTCATCCAGTACCTCGCTCCGGTCCTCGTGGCCGTCTGGGCGCGGTTCTTCGTCCACGAGCCGATGCGTCGCCGGATCTGGATCGCGCTCGCGGCCAGCTTCACGGGCCTCTGCCTCGTCGTCGAGATCTGGGCGGGGCTGGCCCTGGACACGGTCGGAGTGGCGGCCTCGCTCGCCGGCGCGTTCTCGTACGCGCTCTACCTCGTCATGGCCGACCACAGCCTCCGCGGCGGCCGCGACGTGTATTCGCTTCTCGCCTGGGGATTTCTGTTCGCGACGCTCTTCTGGACGGTCGTCCAGCCGTGGTGGCGGTTCCCGGGCGAGCTCGTGCTCGAGGACGCGTCGCTCCTCGGCCGCCTCGCGAGCGCCGACCTCCCGGTCTGGCTTCTCCTCGCCTACGTCGTCGTTCTCGGAACCGTCGTCCCCTTCATCCTCATGGTGAGCGCGCTCCGCCACATCACGCCCACGCGCGCTGCGATCGTCGCGATGACCGAGCCCGTGCTCGCCTCGCTCGTCGCGTTCGCCTGGCTGGGCGAGGAGCTCGGGCCGGCGCAGATCGCGGGAGGCGCGCTCGTGCTCGCCGGCGTCGCGCTAGCGCAGACGGCGCGCGCCTAGTGCCCCGCCCGGTGATGTCGCCGCGCTTCTGGCGCGCGAAAAGTGGAGGCCATTGCTGGGCGGGGCACTTAATCCTGGTCGAAGCGCTCGCGAAGCTCCGCGATCTTGTCCGCCCGAACGCGCTCGCGCTCCCCGCGCTCGACCGCGCCGACCACCTCGCGGACGAGCGAGGCGAGCTCGACCGGGTTGAACGGCTTCGTGACGTATCCGAGCCCACCGAGGTCCATGCCGCGCGCCCGGTCGCGGAGGTCGGCGCGTGCGGTCAGGAAGACGATCGGAATCTCACGTGTCTCCTCGTCCGCGAGCAGGCGCTCGGCCACAGTCCAGCCGTCGAGGCCCGGCATCATGACGTCGAGGAGGACGGCGTCGGGTCGCTCCGAGCGGGCGAGCTCGAGCCCGCTCGGGCCGTCGGGCGCTTCGAGAACGTTCATCCCTTCCGCCTCGAGGTTGACGCGGCAGAGAAGACGGATCGGCGCCTCGTCGTCGACGACGAGGACCCGGAGCGCGCGGGCGATACCCGGCTCAGCCGCCACGAGCGGCTACCTCCACGGGCCGAGTCCCGACGGCGGGCCATCTCGACGCCGGGAGCACGAAGACGAAGCTCGATCCCTGTCCGGGCCGCGAGTCGACCCAGACGCGGCCCCCCATGGCGGCCAGGAGGCCGCGGACGAGGAAGAGCCCGAGCCCCGTGCCCGGTACGCCGCTCACGGGCGCGGTGTCGGCGCGATAGAACTTCGCGAAGATCCGCTGCAGGTCTCCCCGCGGGATCCCGACGCCCTCGTCCGTCACGCGCACCTCGATCGTGTCGGCGCGCCGACGCGCCGCGATCGTGATCGTCGCTCCGCGCGGCGAGAACTTGACGGCGTTGTCGACGAGATTGGAGACGACCTGCGAGAGCTTCGCGCGGTCGGCCTCCGCGTAGAGCGGCTCCTCGGGGGCGTCGATCGCGAACCGGTGCTCCGTCGTCATCTCCTCCCCCACGCGCGCCACGACCTCGCGGACGACCTCGCCCACGTCCGTGTCGGCGATCTCGAGACCGAGCGCGCCCGCCTCGAGGCGCGCGACGTTGAGAAGGTCGTCGACGATCCGGATGAGCCGCTCGGACTCCGAGGCGATGTACTGGAGAAACGTGCCGCGCTCCTCGTCCGAAAACGAGACGTCGCCGCGCCGAAGCGTCTCCGCGAATCCGTAGATCGACGTGAGCGGCGTGCGCAGCTCGTGCGACACCGCCGAGACGAAGTCGGACTTCATCTGCTCGACGACGCGCTCGTCCGAGACGTCGCGGAACGCGAAGATGCGCCCGGTCACCGCTCCCGCTCCGTCGGTCATTACCGCCTCGGTTAGGGACAGCCAGACCTCCTTGCCGCCCCGGAGGATCGAAACCGTGCCGGGAGCGCCGTCACTCGTAAGCTCCCTCTGGAGGACGTCGACCACGCGGCGCCCGAGTGCCTCATCGACCGGGACCCCTGTGATCCGCTCGGCCGCGGCGTTCCAGAGGACGATCCGCTCGTCGCGATCCACCGCCACGATGCCGTCGGCGATGTTGCCGAGGATCGCCTCGCTCCGGTCCTTCTCCTCGGCGACCCGCTGGTAGAGCTCCGCGTTCGAGAGCGCAGCCGACGTCCCTGCGGCGAGCGCGGCGAGCGCCTGGAGCTCGTCGTCCCGCCACGTCCGCGGCTGCCGCGCGTACGCGTTCAGGACGCCGTGCAGTCCGCCCCCGTGCGCGATCATGGGCACGGCGAGCGTCGACACCATCGCGTCAGCGAGCACGGGATCGCCCGACGCCGAGGACGCGCGCGCGTCCTCGACCGCGACGGGCGACCGCGACTGGACGACGTCGCGCAGGAGGCCGGCTCCGGCGCTCGTCCGCGTGCCCACGAGGTCGGTGAGCGCGCCTGCGGCCGCGTGGACGACGAGCTCCTCGCCGTCGAGAAGACGGATTGTGGCCGCGTCGGCCTCGAGCAGGACGATCGTCTCGCGCACGACCTCGTCGACGACCACGGTCGGATCGAGGTTCGTCACGAGGCGCGCCCCGATGCTCGCGAGCCGCTGCGAGAGGTTGCGCGCCCGCCGCTCGGTCTCGAAGAGCTCGCTGCGCTCTAGCGCGCCGCGCGCCGCGTCAGCGAGGTGCCGAACGAGCGCGAGATCGTCGTCCGAGAACGCACGGTCCTCGGTGAAGAGGACGACAACCGTCCGCCTCTCTCCGCGACTCTCCACTGCGACGCTCAAGAGAGCCCGGTAGCCCGCCGCGGCGAGGCGCCTCCGCCACGGCTCCTCGAGCCGCTCGTCCTCGGCGAGTGCGGTCGACGCGAGGATGACCCCTTCGCGGTCGATCGCGAAGAGCGGGCCGCCGAGCGGGCCGGCCGCGGCGAGCTCGTCGGCGAGCTCACCGGGCCACCCGTACGAGCCGCCGACCACGAAACCCTCGGCGCGCGGCTCGAGCACGAGGGCGGAGGTCGCTCCGAGCGTCTCGCACGCCGCGCGCGCGAGCGCGTCGAGAGTCTCTCCGAGAGAGAGCGGCGAGGCGAGAACCTCCGCGATGCGGTAGAAGCCGCGCTGGATCTGCGCCTGGCGCTCGCGCTCCTCGAAGCTCTCGGCGTTGTGAAGCGCGAGCGCGGCGAGGCGGGCGAACGCGTCGAGAAGCTCGGCGTCCCGCTCCTCGAAGAACCGCTCGGCGTCCCGGGTGGCGACGCCGAGGACGCCGCGCGTCTCGCCGAGCCACGTGATCGGCGCGACGACCGCGCGCCGGAATCGCCGCGACGCCTCCTCGTCGCGCGGGCCCGCCAGCGCGTCATCCTCGTTCGCGATCACGGGCCGCCCCGTTTCGACCGCCCGCCCGGTCAGGCCCTCTCCGACGGGCACCGTCCGGCCGACGAGCACGGGCGGAAGCCCCGTCACGGCGGCACAGCGGAGGAGCTCCCGCTCCGCGTCGTAGAGGTAGCACTCGGCCGCCTCGGCGCGAAGAAGGGGCGTCACCTCGTCCACGAGGCGCTGGAGGACGGACTCGAAGCGGAGCTCGCTCGTGAGGGCGTGCGCCGCGTTGAGCAGCGCGGCCTGCTCCTCGACGCCGCGCTCGTTCTCGCGGACAAGGCGCGCGGTGTGGACCGCGAGCGCGACCTCGCCCGCGACCGCCTCCGCGAGCGAGACGTCCGCCTCGGTCCAATCCCGGGTCTCGGCCCCGTGGAGCGCGAGCGTCCCGATCATCCGATCGTGGATCACGATCGGGGCTGTGAGGACGGCGCGCGTCCCCATCGAGAGGAGCGTCTCGCGGCCGGGGTCGTCGAGCTCGTCGGCGGATTCGACGTCACCGATCGCGACCGTCCGCCCCGCTGCGGCGGCGAGATTGGAGGCGGGGAGGCGCTCGGCCACGTGCGCGTCGACTGGGTCGACGTCGGGCGCGTCCCACTCGGCGCGAACGGGCATGGGCTCGCCGCGCTCGCCCAATCGGATGAAGCAGCGCGCCACGCCGAAGGCACGCGCCGTCCCCTCGACCGCGAGCTGGAGGATGTTGTCGAGGTCTAGGTCCGACCGAACTTGCCGCGAGATCTCGGCGACCAGCCGCTCGCGTTCGACCGCAGCCTGAAGCTCCTCGGAGCCCTGCGTAGAAGCCGTCTCGCTCTCCTTTTCGGGGGGGCCAAATTGATGATAGGGAGCGCCGGCCGGGCCGTCGAGATCGGCGGCGCGTGAAGATTCTCGGGTGGACCTATTGGCAACGGCGCGCCAACCCGTTAGGCTGGCGCGCCACTGGGCGATGCGAACCGCGGCGTGACCCTGGCCACGCCTCCCGCGGTTGGCAATCGGACGGGCCCGCCGCACCGACCCCCCGAGCGGCGGGCCCTTCCTTTTCCCCTTGCGGCCTGGCCGGCGCGAAGACCCACTCGCTCGAACGTAGAATCGGATTCGTGGTGAAGCGCGTCCTCCTCGCGTCCCCGCGCGGCTACTGCGCGGGCGTCGAGCGCGCCGTCGACACCGTCGAGCGCGC
>DASZKB010000029.1:0-2887 GCA_035947475.1 Gaiellaceae bacterium
CTCGGGTCGGAGGGAGCCGACGCGTGGGAGCTCGCGCAGGGCGGGGAGACGGCGCGCGTCTATCCCCGCCGGCCGCCCGCCGAGATCACCGAGGCGCTCGCCTTCCCGGAGCCGGTCGGAAACGCGATCACGCTCGAGCGCGCGCTCGCCGCGCTCGTCGACCGCGTGCTCGCCCGTCCTGAGCGGGGCGGGCGCTCGCCGCGCCAGCTCGCTCTGTCCGCACGGCTCGTCGGGGGTGGGTCGTGGCGGCGCTCGCACACGCTTCGCGAGCCGACGGCGGCGCCGGAGCGCCTCCGACTCGCGCTCGCGCCCAAGCTTGCCGAGCTTCCCGCGCCAGCGGTCGAGCTTCACCTCGAGCTCGGCGAGCTGACCGAGTCGGTCGGGACGCAGGCGGAGCTCGTTCGCCCGCGCGGGCATCGTCTTCGCGAGCGGTTGCGAGACGGCCTCCGGCAGGCGCGCGCCGCGGTCGGGATCGACGCCGTCAGTGCGATCGTGGAGGTCGCGCCCTGGTCACGGATACCCGAGTCGAGAGCCATCCTCGTGCCGCGCGACGACTGAACGAGCCGCAAGCCGCGCTCGTCGTCGCCGCCGAGGATCGTCCCGTCAAGGTCGGGCGCCTCGCGGTCACCGCCGTTCGCGAGGAGTGGCGCGTCGTCGACCGCTGGTGGACGGAGGAGCCGGTGCGACGGCGCTACTTCGAGGTCGTCCTCGCGACCGGCGAGAACGTCGTCGTCTTCCGCGACGAGGAGCGCGGACGGTGGTTCACCCAGCGCGGCGCCTAAGGGCGCCTGGCCGGAGGCGCGGTGAGATCGAGAAACCGCACCGGCTTCTCGCCACGGTTCGCGAGCGTGTGGGCGACGCCGGGCGGCACGCAGACGAACGTTCCGGGTGCCGCGTCGAGCGCGTCGTCGCCGAGGCGGAGCGCGAGCGTCCCGTCGAGGACGTAGAGAACGTTGTGAGCGGCGCCGGGCACGCGATGCGAGCCGTCCGATCCGGGCGCGATCGCCGTCTCGGCGAACGCGAGCATCCCGGCGATCTCGATTCGCCCGCCTTCGCCCGGTCCGCGAACGACGGCGTCCGGGAACGGCCGCCCGCCGTCCGGCGGCGGGTCGTGCTGATCGAACCAGCTCGTGTCCTCGCCCGCGTACAACGCGCGCAGGTAGTCGTGGAACCCCTCGCTCGGAGCGTGGAAGTTGAGAAACCGCGCGCGGCCGGGCCCTTCGTTTCGGAAGCTGTGCGCGACGTCGGGAGGGGCGGCGATGAACGAGCCGGCCGGCGCCCGCACGGCCTCGCCGTTGGACCCGAGCTCGTAGAGCACCGTCCCTTCGACGACGTAGAAGGCGTCCGCGTGGCGGTGATGGACGTGGGCGTCTGGGCCTCGCTCGCCGGGCTCGTAGCGTGTCTCGGTCACGGCGATGGCGTCGATCCCGACCTTGAGGTGAAGCGTCCGCGCGGGCCGCTCGGTGATCACCTCGCCCTCGCCCGGACCTAGGACGATCGCATGGGTTACGTCGAGCTTCACTGCCACTCAGCGTATTCGTTCCTCGACGGCGCCTCGCTGCCCGAAGAGCTCGCGCTTCGGGCCGCCGAGCTCGGCTACCCGGCGCTCGCGCTCACCGACCACGACGGCGTCTACGGCTCGCTCGAGTTCGCGCACGCCGCGAAAGCGGTCGGGCTCAAGGCGATCACCGGCGCCGAGGTGACGCTCGCCGACGGGTCGCACGTGACCCTCCTCGTCGAGTCGCCGCGCGGCTACGCCAACCTCTGCCGCCTCCTCACCGCCGCCCACGCGCACAAGCGCCTCGAGCCGCGGCTCGACGCCCGCCTCCTCGAGGAGCAAAACGAGGGGCTCGTCTGCCTCTCCGGCTGCGCTCGTGCCGGCCTCGCCGTCCGCGACCCGAACGCCGCCGCGCGCCTCGCCCGCGCCTTCGGCCGCGACCGCTTCTTCGTCGAGCTCCAGCGGCCGTACGTGCGCGGCGACGCGCGCCGCAACGCCGCGCTTCGCGAGCTGGCGCGGACGCTCGAGGTCCGCACGATCGCAACGGGCAACGTGCATGCGCACGACCTGTCCCGCGTCCGGCTCCAGGACGTCCTCGTCGCCGTGAAGCACAAGACCTCGCTCGACGGCTGCGAGCCCGAGCGGCGCGGGAACGACGAGTTCAATCTCCTTTCCCCCGACGAGATGGCGGCGCGGTTTCCGGACGACCCGGAGGCAGTACGGGCGACCGTCGAGCTCGCCGAGCGCCTCGAATTCGACCTGACGAGGGAGCTCGGCTACCGGTATCCCGACTTCTCCGACGGCGCAGACCCGGCAGACGTCCAGCTCGCTCGCGTTTGCCGGCGCGCCTTCGACGAGCGTTACCGCCACGCGCCCGCGCTGCTCCGGCAACGGGCCGAGCAGCGCCTCCGCGAGGAGCTGGCCCTGATCGCGGAGCTCTCGCTCTCCGGCTTCTTCCTCCTCCACTGGGAGGTGCTCGAGCTCGCCCGCGAGGTCGCCGCCGAGGTCCGGGGGCCGGCCTCACCGCGTCATCTCCTTCCGCCCGGGCGGGGGCGCGGCAGCTCGGTCGGCTCGATCGTCAGCTACCTGACCGGCCTCTCGCACGTCGACCCGGTCGCCGCGGACCTCGCGCTCGGGCGCTTCCTGAACCGCGAGCTCGTCTCCGTCCCGGACATCGACCTCGACTTTCCGCGCGACATTCGCGAGAAGCTCCTGGCCGCGGTCATCGAGAAGTACGGCCACGAGCGAACCGCGCTGGTCGCGAGCTTCGCCACCTACCGCTCGCGCGGCGCGATCCGCGACGTCGGGAAGGCGCTCGGCCTCCCGGCAGCCGATCTCGCCCGCCTCGCCCGCGTGTCCGACGGTTGGAACGCGCGCAAGGTCGCGGAG
>DASZKB010000030.1:0-8501 GCA_035947475.1 Gaiellaceae bacterium
GCCATGTTCGTTGCTCCTTCGTTCGCTGCTTCGCTTCGCTCTCCGACGACTGAGAAAATCTAAGCGTCGTTATAGCAAATCCGGAGCAGGGCGGCTAGGCCTCCGCCAGCGGTTCAGCCAGTCCGTGAGCGCCGGCTGCGAAACCAGGATCCCGACCAGGATCCACGCGCATCCGAGCCAGGCGACGGCGGTGAGCCGGTCGCCGGCGAGGAGGAAGCCGAAGAGCCCGGCGAAGACCGGCTCGCTCGTGAAGATGAGCGCCGTTCGCGTCGCGGTCGTTCGGCTTTGCGCCCAGGTCTGGACGATGAAGGCCAGGGCGCTCGCGAAGAGCCCCGTGACGATGAGCGCGCCCCACACGGTCCAGCCGCGCGGGAGCTCGAGAGGCTCGGACGCGAGCGCGATCGCCGTGAAGACGGCGCACGCGACGAGCATCTGCAGGAGCGCCAGCGCGGCCACGTCGTAGCGCGGCGCAAACCGGCTCGTGAAGACGATGTGGAGCGCGAACGAGGCCGCTCCCCCCAGCACCAGGAGGTCGGGGCCCAGCGACCCGAGCTCGACGCCCGAGAGGAGCGCGAGCCCGAGTGTCGCGAGCGCCGTTCCGGCCCAACCGGTCCACCCGATGCGGTCGCGGAAGATGAGCATGGCGAAGACGGGCGTCAAAGGGACGAACATCCCGGTGATGAAGCCGGCGCTCGTCACGGTCGTGCGTGCGAGACCGAGCGTCTGGAGCGCGAACCCCCCGGCGACGAAGCACCCCAGGACGACACCCGACACGACCCCGCGGCGGTCGAGACGGGGAAGCCGCCGGGCAAACGGAGCTCCGAGCGCCGCGCTGGCGATCGCGAACCGAAGGGCGAGGAATGAGAAGAGCGGGTAGACCTCGACGGCGTCCTTGACCTGGACGAACGTAACGCCCCAGATCGCGGTGATCGCGATCAGCGCGAGGATCGGCAGCGGAGCCTACCGGCGGTCGCCCGGCCACCACCCGCGGGGGTCGTCGACCCGCGAGTCGGCGCCGAAGAAGTGTGAGAGCGGGCCGCTCAGCACGAGGAGGACGAGGAGGACGAGCGCGAGCGCCTCCACGTAGGAAGCGTACCCGGTGACGTTAAGAGCGGAGGCACCCCGACGGGCGCCTCCGAGACTGCGTCGGGTGCGCGCTAGACGCGCTCGAGGACCTCTTCGTGCTCGCGCTCCTCCGCGACGAGGTCTTGCTCCGACTCCTTCCAGGTGACGCGCGGCTCACGCTCCTCGTCCGGCGTCTCCTCGGTCATCCGGCCCTTCCAGGCCCCGAACTCGTACTCGGCCTTACCCCAGCACATACGGAACCTCCTTTCGCCGCGGGCGGCGTCAGATCCGCTCGCGACCCTCCTCCATCATGTCGCCCGCCTTCTCCTTCGCGTCGTCCATCTTCCCCTCGGCCTCGCCCTCCATCCCCTGGGCCTGCCCCTCGCGCTTCGTCGACTCGTCGCCCGTGAGGCCGCCTGCCTTTTCCTTCATCTCGCCTTCAGCCTTGTCCCACTCGCCTGCCATCGTTCCTCCTCGGATTGGGAACGTCAGTTTCCCCGTCGCCGGCGACCGGGAAACCATCCGGCCGGTGGCAGGGAGACCACCGTCTAGAATCGCCGCGTGAAACGAGGCCGGCAATTCTTCCCCCGCGGCTGGCGCGACTTCGTCCTCCAGCTCGGTATCTGGCTCGGGTTCGGGCTCGCGTACCAGGTCGCGCGCGGTATCGCCGATCGCGACCCGCTCGAGGCGATGGCGAACGGGCGCCTAGTGATCGACGTCGAGCGGGGGCTCCACATGCTCGTCGAGCCGGACCTCCAGCGCGTCGTGACGCAGAACGACCTCTTCCTCGACGCCTTCAACTGGACGTACTGGCTCTCGCAGTTCCCGGTGATCGGGATCGCGCTCCTGTGGATCTACCTCTTCCGCAACGAGGCCTTCCTCCGCGTGCGGAACTGGATCCTCGCCACGAACCTGCTCGGCCTCATCGGCTACGTCGTGATGCCCACCGCGCCGCCGCGCCTCTTCCCTGAGGACGGCTTCGTCGACACGCTCGCTTCCTCAGCGGCTCTCAACCACGGCAGCGGCCTCGTCCAGCTCGCCTCGAACCAGTACGCGGCGATGCCGAGCCTCCACGCCGCGGACGCTCTCATCATCGGGTTCGCGATGGCCTCGCTCGTCCGCAGCCGCTGGGTCCGCCTTGCCTGGACCCTCTGGCCGAGCTGGGTCTGGTTCTCCGTGATGGCGACCGGGAACCACTTCTGGCTCGACATCGCCGCCGGCGTGGGCGTCGCCGTCCTCGCCTGGACGGCGCTCGCCTGGGTCGAAAGCCGCCGCGCGGCGCTCGCGCCGGCAGGCTTCTCGCCGCCGCGCCGCTTGTAGTGCCCCGCCCAGCGACGTCCGCCGAGCTACATCACCGGACGGAGCACTAGCGTCCCCGCGGCCGGTGCCGGGCAGCGCGCTCCCGCGGATCAAGCACGCCTCGGGGCGTGAAGCGAGGCGCCTGGCGGGCGCGTCGCTCGACGGGCTCGCGCGCACGCCCGTCACCCCGAACGTGCTCACCGCCGTCGGCGTCACCCTCTCGATCGCGGGCGCGGTCCTCGTCTATTTCGAGTACGTGACCGAGTGGCTCTTCCTGCTCGGCGGGTTCGTCTTCCTCGTCGGCTCGCTCCTCGACATCGTCGACGGCGCGCTCGCGCGCTCGCGCGCGCTCGGGACGCCGTTCGGCGCCTTCATCGACTCCACCGTCGACAGGGTCGGCGAAGCGTTCATGCTCGGCGCGATCGCGCTCGTCTTCATGCGCGCCGAGAACGAGGTGGCCGTCGGGCTCGCGTTCGCCGCGCTGGCGGGCTCGTTCCTGGTGAGCTACACACGCGCGCGCGCCGAGGCGCTGGGGTTGAGCGGAAAAGTCGGGATCGGGACGAGGGCCGAGCGCGTGGCCGTCATAACAACCGGCCTCGGGCTCGAGGCGCTCCTCCCCTTCTCCGTTCTCCCGTGGGCCATCGCGCTTCTCGCTGCGACGGCGTGGTTCACCGTCGTTCAGCGGATCCTGTTCGTTCGCGCGCAGCTGCACCGTCGCTAGCAGCTAGCACACTTGTGCTATCAATAGCTCGATGGCAAGCGAGCGCCTGGACGTACTCGTACGCATGCCGGCCGACTTGAAACGGCTGCTGACGGACGAGGTGATCGCGCGCGGGTCGAACCTCAACGACGTCGCGCTGGAGATCCTCGCCGCGCAGTTCGGCGTCCAGTACGAAGGGAGCGGACGCCGGAGCGTCCCCCGAACGGCCAAGGGCGACGTCCTGCTGCGGCTGCCGCGCGACCTCAAGGAGCGGATCCGAGAACGCGCCGCCGACACGCGCCGAACCACCAACGACCTGATCGTCGAGACGCTCAGCCGGCGCCTCGAGAACCGACGAAGAGGAGACACGATGGCTTCTACGACCGCGAGGACAAACGGACGCGCTCGCCGGGACGACGGCAAGGTACGCGTGGCGCTGATCGGAATCGGCAACTGCGCGAACTCCCTCGTCCAGGGAGTCGAGTACTACAAGGACGCCGACCCGGCCGAGTTCGTCCCCGGCCTCATGCATGTCGACGTCGGCGGCTATCACGTCCGCGATATCGAGTTCACCGCCGCGTTCGACGTCACGACCGGGAAGGTCGGCAAGGACCTCGCTGAGGCGATCTGGGCGCACCCCAACGACACCTACAAATTCGCCGACGTCCCGAAGACGGGGGTCCGTGTCGCGCGGGGCATGACGCACGACGGGCTCGGCAAGTACCTCTCGGAGGTGGTCGAGAAGGTTCCTGGCCAGACGGACGATGTCGCCGAGATCCTCCAGGAGACGCAGACCGACGTGGTCGTCAACTACCTCCCGGTGGGCTCGGAGGAGGCGACGAAGTGGTACGTCGAGCAAGTCCTGCACGCGGGCTGCGCCATGGTCAACTGCATCCCGGTCTTCATCGCCCGCGAGCCGTACTGGCAGCGCCGCTTCGCGAGCCGCGGCGTCCCGATCATCGGCGACGACATCAAGTCGCAGGTGGGCGCCACGATCACGCACCGCGCGCTCGTATCGCTCTTCCGTGAGCGCGGGGTCCGCGTCGACCGCACGATGCAGCTGAACGTCGGCGGCAACGGCGACTTCCTGAACATGCTCGAGCGGGACCGGCTCGAGTCGAAGAAGATCTCGAAGACGAACGCGGTCACGTCGATGCTCGACTACGACATCGGCGAACGGAACGTGCACGTCGGCCCGTCCGACTACGTGCCCTGGCTGACCGACCGTAAGTGGGCGTACATCCGCATGGAAGGCTCGTCCTTCGGCGACGTGCCACTCAACCTGGAGCTGAAGCTCGAGGTCTGGGACTCGCCGAACTCGGCCGGGATCGTGATCGACGCCGTCCGCCTCGCGAAGCTCGCCATGCTGAACGGCGTGGCGGGCGCACTCGAGGGGCCGAGCGCCTACCTCATGAAGTCGCCGCCGAAGCAGATCCCCGACGACAAGGCGCACGAGCTCGTCGAGCGGTTCATCGCGCAGAACGCCCGCTCGAAGGCGAAGACGCCGGCGAAGGCCTAGCGACCTCCCCGCTCTAGAATCGGGCGCGTGGGCCTCCGCGTCTGCATGGTGACCCCGTTCGCGTGGTCCCAGCCGCACCCGGTGAACGAGCACGTCGCGGGCGCCGCCGAGGCGCTGCGAAAGCACGGCCACGACGTCGTCGTCCTGGCGCCGTCGAACCGTGCCACCGACCTGGCCGAGGGGCGCCGGGCGCTTCGCCGCCTCGCCCGCGACGGGACGCCTCTCGAGGGCGTCGTCGCGCTCGGGCCCGCGCTCCCGGTCTCGCGCCGGAGCCGGCTCGGTATCCCGGTCGGCGTGCGCGCGAACCTGGCGCTCGCGCTCGGGGACCGCTTCGACGTCCTCCACGCGCACGAGCCGGCGCTCCCGAGCCTCGCCTATCTTGCGCTGCGTCTCTCGGGCGGGTTCGCGGTCGCGACCTTTCACTCGCCCGACCGGCTCGCCTATCCACCCGGGAAGGCGCAGCGCGAGAAGCTCCTCGCGCGCGTCGACGCGCTCACAGCGGCCGGGGACGGCGTCCTCGAGGCGGCGGCGGGGCGGTTTCCGGGCGACTACACCGTCCTCCCGCTTGGCGTCGACACCGATCGGTTTCGACCCGAGCGGCCGAGGCCTCGGTTCGTGCTCGAGTGGCAGCCTGAGGAGCGCCTCCGCGCGCGGGCGGCGATCCGCGCGCTCCGGGGGCTCCCTGTCGAGTGGGAGCTCGTGGTCGTCCGGACGAAGCCGCTGAGCGGCCGTCCGTACCTTCCGCGGGCCCTGCGAGAGCGCGTCCGCGTCCGAACCGCGCCCGACGCCGAGGCGCGCGCGGAAGCGCTTCGGGGCGCGGCCGGCTTCATCCCGGCCGTCCGGGGCTCGGAGCGTCTGCTCCTCGAGGCGCAGGCGGCGGGCGTTCCCGCCCTCGACCCTCCCTCCTCGGCCGAGCAGCCGGAGCTCGTCGGAGCGGCGATGGCGCGTCTCGTCGACGACGAGGGGTGGCGGGACGAGCTCGCGACCGCGGCTCGGAGGCGCGCCGAGGGCCAGAGCTTCGCGGCGCTCGCGACTGCGCTCGACGGCGTTTACCGTTCGGTAGCCCGGCGGCGGCGCCCGCCGGCGCCCGTGCAGCGCCTCGACGAGCGGCCTCGGATCCTCTGCGACCTCCACGTCCACACCGAGCACTCGTACGACTGCTCCGTCCCCGTGGCCGACCTCCTCGACCGGGCCGAGGCGCTCGGGCTCGCGGCGATCGCGATCACCGACCACAACTCGTTCGCCGGCGCCCGCGAGGCGGTGGAGCTCGCGCGCGGCCGCGACCTCGTCGTCATCCCGGGGGAGGAGGTGAAGACCGACGCGGGGGAGGTGATCGGCCTCTTCCTCCGCGACGAGATCCCCGCCGGGATGACGATGGGCGCGACGATCGCCGCCATCCGGGAGCAGGGCGGGCTCGTCTACGTCCCCCACCCGTTCGATCGCCGCCACACGATCCCGCCGGCGCGCACGCTGCATCGCCACCTCGGCGAGATCGACGTCTTCGAGGTCTACAACGCGCGCCTCCTCCTCGAGGCGTACAACGACGAGGCCCTTCGGTTCGCGCGGAAGTACAACCTGACGATGGGCGCAGGCTCCGACGCGCACGTTCTCCAGGGGGTCGGGACCGGGCTCGTCCGCATACCCGCGTTCGAGACGCCTGAGGAGTTCATGCTGGCGCTTCGCTCGGCCGAGATCGTCCGCCGGCCGCGCTCACTCGTCTACCTCCAGGGGTTGAAGTGGGTCGCAGGGATCCGGGCCACGCGCCGCGAATCCGTAGCGAGATGAGATCGAGCCATCGTCAAGGGATTCGCCGGAGGCGAATCCCTTGATCCAGAACGACATCTCCGAGCGCTACCTGAAGAAGGCGATCGCGGAGATCAACGAGCTCGGCGACGAGATCGCGCGGGCCGCCGGAGCGGCCGACCGCGTCCCCGTGCTCGGCTCCGGGCACCCGCTCGCTGAGATCTTCCTCGTGAAGCACCGGCCGCAACCGGCCGAGGTCCAGGAAGGGGTCGCGTTCTTCGGCCGGGCCGGGCAAGCGCTCCTCAAGTCCGTCCAGCGCCTCCGCGTCGACCCGATGGCGATCTACGGAACGAACGTCCTCAAGTACGAGCGTGAGGACGACGAGGAGGCCCTGCGCTTCCTGCGCCGCGAGCTCCACGTCGTCCAGCCGAAGATCGTCGTCGCGATGGGGCAAGATGCGCTCGGGTGCGTGAACGCCGTCCGCTTTCCACTGTCTTCCGAGGTCGCGGCGACGCCGGGCGAGATCCAGCGGTTCACGCCCACGATCGACGCGCTCGTCGTGCCGGACATCGACGCCTCGCTCGACGAGCAGGCGGCGAAGCGGGCGTTCTGGGAGGCGTTCAAGGCCCTCGGCCCATGGTGGTCCGAGCTGCCGCCGTACTAGTGCCCAGGCCCGTGACGCCAGCGAGCTTCTGACGCGCGAAAAGCGAGCCAGGCTAGGACGCAGGGAGCCCGCGTAATGGATGAATTACGTGGGCGACCGAGGACGACGCATGGTGAAGCTTTGCAGCCGTTCAGAAGCCGCTCGGTGTTGCGGGTCGGGGCACTCGTCGCGCTCGTAGCGCTTCTCCTCGCGTACTACCTGACCGCCGATCGCCTCCCGAACGTCGCGCAGCGGTGGGACGTCGTCTTCCTCGCCCTCGTCCTCATGCCGGCGCTCTTCGCGCTCGTCTGGCTCCTCCGCGGCGCCTGGAGGCTGGGCTCGCGGCCGCTAGCGGCGGCGTTCGTCGCGCTCGCGGCCGTGACGATCGCGCTCGAGCTGGCCGGCTTCGAGTTACCGGCGAACTTCGCGAAGTTAGCCGCCGTCACGGTGCTCGGGTGGTGGTTCCTCGGCTTTTTCGACTCGGTGAGCTGGGTTCTCCTCATCGCTCTTCTCATCGTTCCGGTGGACGCCTTCTCGGTCGCGCGCGGGCCGACGAGGCACATCGTCGAGGAGCAGCCGGAGGTCTTCGAGCTCCTCAGCGTCGCCTTCCCGATCCCGGGCGAGCACGCGTCGGCGCAGCTCGGCCTTCCGGACGTCCTCTTCTTCGCCCTCTTCCTCGGGGCGGCGGAGCGCTTCGGGCTCCGACCCGGGTGGACCTGGGTCGCGACCGCGCTCTCGTTCGGCGCCACCATGGCGGCGGCCGTCTGGCTTCGCGTCGGCGGGCTGCCCGCTTTGCCGCTCCTCTCGGCCGCGTTCATCCTCGTGAACGCCGACCTTCTCTGGCGCGCCTACCGCGTCAAGCGCGCGTGAAAAGGGCGACCGTCTCGACGTGCGGCGTGTGCGGGAACATGTCGACCGGCCGCGCGCGCTCGAGGCGGTACCCGAACTCGCCGGTGAGCTCCTTCGCGTTCCCGGCGAGCGTGGTCGGGTTGCACGAGACGTAGACGAGCCGCTCGGCCTCGAGTCCGCCGACGAGACGAAGGGCCTTTCCAGTCAACCCCGCCCGCGGAGGGTCGACGACGACCACGTCGGGGTCGCCCGCCCGATCGCGAAGCTCGCCGACGGCGGCGGCGACCTCCCCGGCGAAGAAGGCTGCGTTCGCGATCCCGTTCAGCTCCGCGTTCTCGAGCGCGCAGGCGACCGACTCCTCCGAGGACTCGACGCCCCACACGGTGAGCGCGTCGCGAGCCATCGTGAGCCCGATCGTCCCGATACCGGCGTAGAGGTCGTAGACGGTCTCCTCGCCGGTGAGGGCGGCGTACTCGCCCGCGAGGCGGTAGAGCCGCTCGCACATCGCCGTGTTCGTCTGCAGGAAGGCGTTCGGACGGACGCGGAAGCGGAGCCCCAGGATCTCCTCCTCGATCGCCTCGTCGCCCCAGAGAACGCGGGTCGGCAGGTTGGTGACCTCCGCCGGGCTGTCGTTGACGGCCCAGTTGATCGAGCGCACCTCGGGGAACCGCCGCAGGCCCTCG
>DASZKB010000031.1:0-2299 GCA_035947475.1 Gaiellaceae bacterium
CAACGAACGAAAAGGGCGTCGTCACAACCTCGTCGCCCGAGCCGAGGCCCGCGAGCCGCACGCAGAGATGGAGACCTGCCGTCCCGCTCGAGACCGCCGCCACATACGGCGCGCCCACCCGCTCCGCGAGCGCGTGCTCGAAGGCGTCGGTGAGCGGGCCGAGGGCGAGCCGCCCCGAGCGAAGCGCCTCGAGCACGAGCTCCTCCTCGCGCCCGTCCACGGACGGGGCTGAAAGCGGTATCTGGCGCCTCAGCGTCTGCGGCTTCACGAACCCGGCACAGCCGGGGCCGGCTCGGCGGGGGCCATCGCCACCCGGTCGAGCCAGTGCGACCACTCTTCGCGGGCGCCGCGAACCGTCTCGAGATACGCGGCCTGGATCTCCCGCGTGACCGGCCCGGGCTCCCCCGTGCCGATCTCGTGGTCGTCGATCTCCCGCACGGGGGTCACCTCGGCGGCGGTACCCGTGAAGAAGACCTCGTCGGCGACGAGGAGGTCGGTCCGGATCAGCTGCCTCTCTCGCACGGTGTAGCCGAGCCCCTGAGCGATCTCCATGATCGTCTCGCGCGTGATCCCGGGCAGGATCGAGGCCGACAGATCGGGCGTGGAGATGACGCCGTCCTTGACCACGAAGACGTTCTCGCCCGAGCCGTCCGCGATGTAGCCGTCATCCGTGAGGAGGATGGCCTCGTCGTAGCCGGCGAGCGTCACCTCCATGACGGCGAGCATCGAGTTCAGGTAGATCCCGGTCGCCTTCGCGACGTGCGGAATGGTGTTCGGCCCGACGCGCTTCCAGGACGAGACCTTGACGCGTACGCCCCGCTCGAGGCCATCGGCGCCCAGGTACGTCCCCCACGGCCAGCTCATCACGACGACGTCGACGGGGTTTTGCCCGGGGTTCACGCCGAGCTCCCCGTAGCCGTAGAAGGCGAGCGGCCGGAGGTAGCACTCGGCGAGCCCGTTGGCCGCGACGAGCTCGTGGCTCGCGGCGCGGAGCTCGTCGACCGAGTACGGAAGCTGCATGTGGAGGAGCCGCGCCGAGTCCTCGAGCCGCTTCAGGTGGTCGCGCAGCCGGAAGATCGCGGGGCCGCGATCCGTCTCGTAGCAGCGAATCCCCTCGAAGACGCCGGCGCCGTAGTGGAGGCCGTGCGCCCCGACGTGGATCTTGGCGTCGCCCCAGTCGATCAGCTCGCCGTTCATCCAGATCTTCTCGAGCTCGTGCATGGGCCTAATTATGACCGTTCGGCGACGACGTCGACCGGCTTCGCCTTGGCGAGGCGAGCGAGGTCGGTCGGCGCGAGCGACGCCATGTGCCTGCTCGAGCCCGCTCCCACCCAGACCGTGTCGTAGCCGAGCAACGCGGGCTCGAGAAGCACCGCGTCCACCCCTGGGAGCGGAAACGGCGCGACTCCGCCCGCTTCGAAGCCGGTCGCGCGCGCGACCTCGGCCGGCCCTGCCACCTTCACGCTGGCGCAGCCGAGTGCGGCCGCGACCTTGCGGCGATCGACGCGCCGGTCGCCGGGAACCATCACGACGACGGCCCGCCCGTCGCAGGCGAAGACGAGCGACTTGACGATCTGCGAGAGGTCGCAGCCGACCGCCTTCGCCGCGTCCTCGGCGGTCGGGGTCCCCTCGGGGAACTGTTCGATGCGAGCCTCGGCCTTCGCGTCCCGGAGAAACGCGGCCACGCGCTCCACCGGCTCCGGCCAAGCCTTCACGGCAGCACCAGAAGCCGCACGTCGACGAACCCGGGTTCGGCGCGCATACGCTCGAGAAGCGAGTTGGGTGGGCGCGTGTCGACGCTGAGAGCCATGAGTGCCCGCGCGCCGCGCCGGTTCCGCGACACGGCCATGTTCGCGATGTTCACGCCCGCCTCGCCGAGGAGCGTGCCGAGGCGCCCGATCATCCCGGGCCGGTCGTCGTTCACGACGAAGAGCATGAGTGGATCGAGCTCCACCTCGATCTCGTAGCCGAGCGCGCGAACGAGGCGCGGCCGGTGCTCGTTGCCGAGCGTCGTCCCGGCGACCGTGAACGCGCCCTCGCCGGAGAAGGCGCGGACGGCGACGAGGTTCGTGAAGTCCTGGGACGAGCGTCGCCGCTCCTCTGCCACCTCGATCCCGCGCTCGCGCGCGACGAGGGGCGCGTTGACGTAGTTGACCGGCTGCTCGACCCGGCCCTGGAAGGCGCCGTTCAGCGCCGCGACGGTGAGCAGGCGCGTGTCGTAGTCGGACAGCGCGCCGAAGTAGGCGAGCTCGATGCGCTCGGCCACGCCGCCGGCCAGCTCCATGCCGAGCCGTCCGAG